>NZ_RAWF01000272.1:0-13083 GCF_003612075.1 Corallococcus sp. CA041A | reverse complement strand
GCCGAATCTCCAGCCTGTCCTCACCCGTCAGCCTTGCTGCTTTCCCTCGGCCTCGCACCCTGTGCCTCCCATCAAGCAGGGTGCCATGGTGAGCACCCACGTGGTGCGTTCACCGCTTGAGACCGCCGACGATTCGGTGGACAACTCCGCGATGTACTTCGCGGAGGAGGCCGTGGGCCAGACCTGGACGATCCGAGACGTCCCCAACGGCTACATGGCCGTGGGGAACGATTCCTTCACGGCCTTTGAGGCGGCCCTCTTCAAGAATCCGGAGGGCTACCACCTGGTGCTCGTGGGCACCGGGGACTCCGTCATCAACACCGCGGTCTACCGCTGTGACAAGTCGGGCTGGACGCTCGAGAAGGACGCCCTGGAGGTGCCCCTCGATAAGGCCATCCAGCTCTACGACAACGCGGGGCTCATCGCTCCCAAGGGCAAACCCGGGCTGACCCGGAAGGACCTCAAGGATTGGGGAGGCTCCATCCTGGCCTACCACCTGCCCCGGAAGGGCCGGGTCATCCGCATCACGTCCTACGTGGATGAGCCCGACTCCGCTTATGGCAAGGAGCTGGGCACCCTCGAGTACGTCCAGTCGAAGTTCCAGGTCGTCCCGCTCAAGACAAAGGCGAAGTGAGCGGCTCGCGGAGGGGCCTCAATTCGACAGCTGCTGGCAGGTGGTCCCTCCGTTGGCGTTCTTCACGTAATACATCAGGCCCACGTTCGGATCCCTGAGGACCGACCCGAAGGCAGACGTGAACGCGTTGAAGTCCGTGAAGAAGACGTGCCCGCTGAAGTTGGGGTCGCGGTAGTAGATGCAGTCCTTGTTGACGCTGACCCCGCAGATGGCGATGGCATGCGTGGACGCCCCCGACGTCGCGACCAGCGGGCACTTGTAGGCGGCGAAGCCGACTGACTTCGTATAGTTGTGCAGCGTGGCGCTGTCGACGGCCCCCATGCTGAGCGGGGATCCACACCAGAGCGGGCCGTGGGCCTTCATGAAGACGTCGAGCTTGCTGGTGCTGCCCAGGATGTCCATCGTCGTCAGCTTGTCCAGGCCCTTGAAGCCCAGCATCGTCAGCAGATAGCCGCGGGCGAAACCCTGCTTCCTCCATTCCGTGAATTGTTGCAGGGACGCCTGGACCTCCTGTTCGTCGTGCTTCTTGGTGGCGACGAAGCTGCTTTCAATCTGGCTGCGATAGAAGCGGATGTCCCGTTCTCCGTGCTGCCCGGTCAGCAGCTGGATGACCTCGTCCAGTCCATCGAACCGCCTTCCTTCAAGCTGACTGAGGGAACTCTTGAGGCCGGACGGCAACGGCATGTCCTGCGGCCGGATGAAGGTCGGCATGGGCACCCGCTGCATATTGGTGGGGTTGACCATGGAGTCCGGCAGGTGGTCCCACTTGTAGACAGGGTCCAGGGCCTTGAACCCCGTCCGGCTCAACGCGGAGTTGAGCTGCACCTTGTCCTTGTTCTTCGTCGAGCCCATGAAGGCCTGGTGCGCCTGCAGCAGCTCCTGGTCGCCCAGGTTGTTCAGGGTCTGGTTGTTGTCGGCGATGAAGGTGCTGATCTTCCGGATGAGGGAGATCCACTTCTGTCCGGCGGGAGGCCATGGCTCATGGCAGCGGGCCACCATCTTGGCCGCGTAGTACCAGCACGTCGGGCCCTTCTGGGCGTTGGTCGAATTGCCGATGGGGGGCACCGCGTAGAGGATCGACATGGCGTTCCGAGCATAAGCCGGGCGTAGAGTGCGGCGTCATGGCACGTCGCGGAACCTGGCAGGGGTGGGCAGTCGCAACCGCCTATTGGTCGCTGGCCGGCCTGGCGGCCGCGAGCGAGTCCCACTCCGTGGGTGGGATGGAATGGGGACATGCGCTGCTCACGTCGATGGTGGCCCACGTCCTCTGGGTGCCCCTCTCCATGGCCATCCTCGAGTTCGGGCTGCGCTTCCCACTGGAGCGGCGGCAGGTGACGTCGCGGGTCGCGCTCCACGCGGCCGGAGCGCTCGCCGTGTCGTTCATCCGCGCGGCGATGATCTTCTCCCTGGACCCCTGGGTCGGCTGGTACGCGCAGCGTCCGCCCTTCGTGGACGTGCTCGAGCACGCGCTGCTCTCCAACCCGTTCGTCTATCTGACCGTGCTCGGCGTGGCGCACGCCGTCTACTACGCGGACCAGCTGCGTCTGCGGGACACCCAGCTGGCCCGCGCGCAGCTGCACGCGCTCAAGTCGCAGCTCCACCCCCACTTCCTCTTCAACACGCTGAACTCCATCTCCGCGCTCGTGCATCGCGACCCGAACGGGAGCGAGCGGATGATCGCGCGGCTGAGCGACCTGCTCCGCGGCACGCTCGACGCCGCGGGCACGGAGGAGGTGTCGCTCCAGGAGGAGCTGCGAGCCCTGCAGCCGTACCTGGACATCCAGGGGGTGCGCTTCGCGGACCGGCTCACGGTGAAGCACGACATCGCGCAGGACGCGCTCGGCGCCCATGTCCCACACCTCGTGCTCCAACCGCTCGTGGAGAACGCCATCCAGCACGGAATCGCGCCGGGCTCGGAGCCGGGGACGGTGACGCTGGTCGCTCGGCGCCAGGGGCCCGAGCTCCACCTGGAGGTCCGTGATGACGGCGTCGGCCTCAAGGAGCGCCCGGCGGACATCTCCCAGGGCGTGCGCGGCGGCCGGGGCCTGCGCATCACCCGCGAGCGCCTGGTGCAGCTGTATGGCGGTGCGCACCGGCTGGAGCTCCGGGATGCGGTGGGCGGCGGCACCACGGTGGCGCTCGCCATTCCCTTCCGTACGGAGCCCTCTCCATGAGCGCCGCCATGCGCGTGCTCATCGTCGACGACGAGCCGCTCGCCCGTCAGCGCCTGAAGGACCTGCTGGCGGAGGCCCCCGACATGCAACTCGTGGGGGAGTGCCGCAACGGCCACGAGGCCATCGCGGCCATCGGCGCCGAGCGTCCGGACCTGGTGCTGCTGGACGTGGAGATGCCCGGGCCGGACGGCTTCGGCGTCCTCCGGGCGCTCGCTCCTGGCCCCGCGCCCGCGGTCATCTTCGTCACGGCCCACCGGGACTTCGCGGTGCAGGCGTTCGAGGCCAACGCGCTCGACTACCTGCTCAAGCCCTTCGACCGCGAGCGCTTCCGCTCCAGCCTGGAGCGTGCGCGCGACCGGCGGCGGACCGTGCCGTCCTCCCTGGACGCGGCGCTGCTCGAACGGCTCGAGTCGCTCGCCGCCCGTCCATCCGCCACGCCCGAGCGCTACGTGACGCGGCTCGTGGCCCGGGTAGGGTGGCGCATGCGCTTCCTCCCGGTGGAGGACATCGACTACCTCACGGCGGAGGGGAACTACGTCGCCGTGCACGTGGGCAAGCAGTCGCACCTCACGCGCGAGACGATGGCGGCGCTGGAGGAGAAGCTCGACCCCAGGCAGTTCCTGCGTGCGCACCGCTCATTCATCGTGCGGTTGGACCGCATCGAGGAGGTGGAGCCACTCCCTCCCGGTGAGTACGTGTTCGTCCTGCGGGACGGCACCCGGCTGACCTCGGGCCGCAGCTACCGCGCGCAGGTGCAGCGTGCGCTTGAACTGCAGACGTGAGGTTGCGTTCCACCGTTCGTCCCTGACCCTCCACGGTTCGTCACATCTCCTTGGACCGCTTCGCCGCCGCCGGGCGACGGTGCTTTCAACAAAGGAGATGCACATGCGTCGTTTCGCCAGGCAGTGGTCGATGAACGTCCTCCTCGCCGTCTCCGCGGTGGCGGTGTCCGGTGCCGCAGGGGCCCAGGGGCTGGAGTCGGAGTTCGCGTTCGGGTCGCGGCCCCGGTGCGAGCCGGGAGGCAGCCTCTTCGCGCCCGGAGAGATTTCCCTGGAGGAGCGCTCGGAGTACCGGCTCGCGCTGTCCGCGGACGGGAAGACGGCGTACTACCACGTCGACTCGGACACGCCGCCGTACCAGGCCATCTACGTGACCCAGCTGAAGAACGGCCACTGGGGGCCCGGTGAAGTGGTGTCGTTCTCGGGCACGTACAAGGACTCGGATCCGTTCCTCTCTCCGGATGGGCAGTCCCTCTTCTACTCCTCCACCCGCCCCGCGAACGGAGGCGCCGAGCGCCCGGACACAGACCTCTGGGTCGTGCACCGCGTCCGCAACGGCTGGGGAGCGCCCGAGCACCTGGGGCCGCTCGTGAACTCGCCGAGGGAGGAGCTGTACCCCAGCGTGACGCGCGACGGGACCGTCTACTTCGCGAGCGGCACGTTCGATACGGACTTCGAGATGTACCGCGTCCGGCGCCAGGGCAATCACTACACCGCGCCGGAGAACCTGGGCCCCGCGGTGAACAGCCCTGACTCGTGGGAGTACAACCCGTGGGTGTCCCCGGATGGGCGGGTGCTCGTCTTCGCCTCGCTCAACCGCCCCGGAGGCTACGGACTGGGAGACCTGTACGTGAGCTTCAACGTCGCGGGCACCTGGACGCCCGCCGCCAACCTGGGTCCGTCGGTGAACACGGAGAAGGACGAGTTCCACCCCATGCTGAGCCGCGACTTGAGCCAGCTCTACTTCGTGCGGCAGACGTGGGACCCGTTCGTGCCGTCGGACTTCTACCACCTGGACACGCGCTGCCTCTGGCGCTGACAGCGAAGGCTGTGACCGGAATTGCCACGCATGGAGCCGGATTCGTAGCGAATCCGGCTACACGCGAAGGTCCTGACTGCTATCGCATCTCAGACATCAGGGGGTGCGTGCCACCTTCTGGAGGGTGAAGCTTTGCAGCCCCACTCCCTGGAGGGACACTTCCCGGAGCGCGTGTGAGTTGGATTGGACGCCTTCGGGCCGGAAGGTGACGAGGTCCACCGCGACCGAGAACGTGTGGTCGGGGAAGCGGACGGGCTTGGGGAACGGGAAATCCAGGCCGGGCGTGCAGCCCTCACCGTTGGGGCCGGCGACGACGCCGTGGCCGCTGCCCCACTTCCCGGGGAAGGCCACCAGCCGGGAGAACTTCGCGTCATCCCCCGGGCCCGCCGGCCCACCGAAGCTCTCCGGGACGGGGGCCACGCCGAAGCGCTCGAAGGCCAGCTTCCCGTCGACGTAGCCCCGCACGGTGTAGGTGGAGGCCCCGTGGACGGACGGGTCCACGTAGATGGCGCCCTGGCCCTCCGCCTTCGAGCGGGCCACCACCACCCGCTCCAGCAGCTCCGACGTGCCGTCCGGCTGCGCACCGATGTAGGTCAGCAGCATCCGGCTGCTCCCATCCGGCTCCAGCGGGTTCAGCCAGGCATCCCAGCCGGTGGCGCCCTCCAGGTGGAGGCTCACTCCCGCCTGCTTGCCGTCCGTGCTCTCCACGAGCAGCCCCTCGTTCGTGGCGGACAGCTTCGAGGCGTCAATCGGGCAGCTCTCCACTCCGTCGAACCACGCGCAGCCCTTGCCCGTCGTGTCCCCGGCGATGCCCGGCGTCGCGGCGAACAGCAGCCCGACGCCCAATCCGAGTCCGAGTGCGTTACGAATGAGTGAGCCGCGGTTCTTCCAGCGCATGTCCATGGCGTTGCTCCGTCGAGAGGGGTTGGGGGCCTGCGCTGGAAAGCGATTGCACGTGCCGTGCCCGGTGGCTTCATGACTTCCCGTGTCGTGGCGGGGCGGGCATTCTCCCCCCCGCAGCAGCTCCCCCCACGAAAGAGACAGGCATGCTCACGGAGCAGGTCCGCAAGGCACGACAGAAGCTGGTGTTGGCCCATTTCCACGATGAGGTGAAGCAGGACTGGGACGCCGTCCTGTCCACCTTCCCGCATCCGCATTACGAGCTCATCCCCACCCTGACGGTGCACGACGGGAACAGCGCGGTGCGCGACTACTACCGCGACACCCGCGTGGCCTTCCCGGACCAGCACCACGAGATCATCTCGTTTCGGCACAGTGATGACGCGGTCATCGTGGAGTTCTGGCTCATGGGCACCCACCTGGGGCCGCTGGGGCAGATTCCCGCCACGGGCAACACGTTCCGGGTGCGCATGTCGGCGTACTTCATCTTCGATGAAACGGAGACGCTGGTTTGCGAGCGCGTCTACTTCGACACGCTCAGCATCCTCAAGCAGCTCGTCGGCGGGCTGGACATGAAGAACCCGAAGAACTGGCTGCTCGCCGCGCGCTGCCTCAAGGGCCTGCTGGCGATGTCTGGCGACAAGCCGGTGCCCATCCTCACCCAGACGACTCCGCCCGTCTTCAACGACTGACGCGGGCGGTGGGCCGGTTCAAGAGACCCCAGGATGTCAAGGTGGGAACCTTCTGTTCAGAATCCGCAGTCCTCCCAGGGAAATGGAAGAAATCCAGTTTGTTCGGTTTGTTCATGGATGTAGTGTTCGAGTCTGTGGATGGGGCCATCCACTCGGGGCATCCCCGACTGACCGAGAGAAAGACCAACCATGAAGAAGCTGCTCCTGGGGCTCATGCTGGCCGCGGTTCCGCTGGTGGGATGTGGTACGGGCGTGGAGGACTACCCGTCCGACAACGCGGAGATGATCTCCACCGAGTCCGGTCAGAGCATCATCCTCGACCACAACCCGATGACGTCGTCGGACGAGGCGCTGGCGTCGATGGAGTCGCCGTCCGAGGTCTCGGCGATGGGCCCGAACTGCTGGGTCACGCTCCTGTACTGTAAGTGGCCGGGCACGGACATCGGCGTCTGTAAGGACAACGGCAAGTGCACCGCCGCGCAGCTGCGCAATAACTGCATCGCGCTCTACAACAAGACCTGCTAGGCCTTTCAAAGGCTTGCAGCGGTCCAGGAAGCCCGGCGCCCACGAGGGAGGCCGGGCTTCTTGTCTGGGCGCCTACAGCCCCGTGCTCTTGAGCAGCGCGTACGCGCTCTCGCTGGGGAAGAACCCGGACGAGTAGATGTTCGCGTCCGTGACGAAGGCCTTGTCGCCCAGGATGGCCAGCTTCGGCCCGGTGGTGGAGCGGATGAACAGCGGCACCGCCAGCTGCGTCTCCGGCCAGCGCACCATGCCGTCCGTGCCGAAGGACGTGTCCAGGTCACCATTGGCCAGCAGGCGGAAGAGCACGGGCTTCGCGTACACATCCGCGAAGACGAGGATCTTCCCATCCGCCTGGATGCGCAGGCCGCTGACGTCCACCACGTCGAGCACGCCCGCGGGCGCGGTGAGCTCCCGCACGCCCGCGGGGCCGAAGGTGACGTCCGGCTTGCCGTCCGCCGTGTACGCCACGAGCTTGAGCACGCCGTGCGTTTCACCGCCGACCTTCACGTCCTGCCGTTCGCCCGCGAGCAGCAGGCCTCCATTGGGCCGCGCCACCATGGCGTGGGCCTGTCCGTCCTCGCTCTTCGCGAGGCCGCCGGTCCCGAACGTCATGTCCTGGCTGCCGCTGGAGGTGATGCGCACCGCCGCGAAGTGGTCACCCCCGCCCAGGACGACGCTGGAGCCCTGGAGCACCATGCCCTGCACGGATTCGGCATTCGTGTACGCGCCGCCAATCCAGCTGCCGGACGGGCTGCCCGCGGACTTGAAGGTCGTGTCGAGCGAGCCGTCCGCGTTGTAGCGGATCAGCGCGAAGTCCTCGTCCAGCCCGTCGGACTTCGTCAGGAGCGCCGTCGTCGCCTCCGCAAGCCCCGCCGCCCAGGAGCAGGGCGCTCGCGACCAGTGCCGCCCACGCAGTCTTCCTCACGTTGTGATTCATTCGAGATGTCCCTTCCGGTCTGTCCAGTGCCGCCGTTGCACTGGGATTACGCCGTCAGGGGCATTTATTTCCTCGGCCGGGGTGAGCGCCGACTCCACCCCGGACGTCTTTCACGCGTAGTCCGACCTCAGCTGTTGTTTCAGCGTGTCATCCAGATTGAGCTGCGCGGACAGGAGCTCCCAGTAGTCCGGCCCGCCCACGGTGGGAGCGTCGAGCGTGATGCGCCCGGCCACCCGGTCCAGGTCGGTGATGAACCCGGAGGCTTCGGGGCCGGAGGCGAAGACGTCCTGCGGCTCATTGTCGAGCACGAGCTCGAAGGGCCTGGGGGCGCCGGGGCGCAGCTGTTCGCGCTCCTCGTGGTCCATCCGCCGCCGGAAGTCCGGAAGGTCCGCCATGGCCTCATCGAGGAGGGAGCGCGCCGCTTCGAAGCCCACGTCGTTGAGGGGGGAGTCGTCCGCCCACAGGGAGAAGGCCTTCTCGACGCCGTCGACGGTCCAGGGCTCGGAGGGATGGCCCGGGTCGAAGGCGAGCGGTTCCATCAGCGCGCGGTCTCCGTAGCGGGCAACGCCATCCACGATGACGAGGCGCACCTCTTTCTCCGTGGCGGAGATCAACGCGTCATAGGGGTCGCCGTCGGTGCCCGCGATGACCAACAGGTCCGCGAGTGCGTTGGCGCGGAGCGTGCCCAACTGGGTCTGCCAGCCCGTGACCCGGGCGGCGTCCGCCGTCACCGAGCGCACCAATGTCTTCGAGGACAGGGACACGCCCTGTCGCGCTGCTTCGTGTCGGGCGACCTTCAACTCCTGGAGGAGGTTCTTGCTGCCGGTGGGGGACCAATCACAGCCCAGGGAGAACGTCACGCCCGCGCCGAGCAGGTCCGCGATGTGCAATGTCTGTCCATACAGCAGCAGGTTGCTGAAGGGGGACCACACGACCTTGGCGCCCATGGCGGCCATCCTGTCCAGGTCCGGGCGCTGCAATCCCAGACTGTGGATGCCAATCAGTGAAGGCTGGACGAGGTCATGGTCGGCCAGGTCGGCGTAGCGGCGGTGGGCGTAGTCATCCACGCCTTCGCCCAGGTGGTAGAAGTACGCGGCGCGGGACTTCAGGGCGTCGCGGAAGGATTCGATGTCCTCGGCGTCGTCATGCAGGTCCATCACGCGGGTGCTGCCCGCGGGCAGGTGGTCGTCGCGAGGTTCCTCGACGTTGCGCATGGCGCCCCGGAAGAGGGCCTCTCCGCCGGACACGCGGGTCCGGATGCCCTGACCGGTGGTCGTGCCCGCCAGCAGCGCCTTGGCTTCGATGTAGCGGACGACCGCGCGGGCAGAAGGGGAGTGGCCAGCGAGCACTCGGATGGGCAGGGAGATGCGCGTGGCGTATTCCGCGTGGCGCGGCCACTGGGTGCGATTGAGGTAGCGCTTCGGCACCCGCCACAGCGTCAGCACGTCGTAGACGAAGTGGTTGTGCAGGTCGATGAGCCCTGGATAGAGCGTCCCGCCGGTGTCGATCCTGGGGGCGCTCCGGAAGGACTCGGGGAGGGGGCCGCCCGACGGCTCGACCGCGACGATGCGGCTGCCACGGACGAGGACGCGCCCCCGTTCAATCACCTCGTCCCGGGAGTTGAGCGTCACCACCCGGCCTTCCAGGACGTAGTGGGGGACTGCTTCGGTGGGCTCGGGTGCTCCGGCGTTCATGGCTCGCCTCCCATGGCGGTGGGCCTCCCGGACTCCGGGGAGGAGCTACCGGCGGCCCCAGCAGCTTGAAGATAGGGACGACGGAGCCGGGAGGGTGGGGCGAGGGCGGGGCCGAGGGCGCCGCCCCGCGCCCGCTTCTGCCTCCGCGCGGAGCGAGCGGCGTCCGACCTGGGTCCCTCTTGAATCCATTCTCATATACATTCGAGTAAAATGAGATAGACGTGAAAATCACTTCACGTTCTCCTTGGCACCCTGTACGGAGCGCCCCGCACCTCCACAAGGATTGCCATTACCCCCATGCTCAAGTTCTCATCATTCGCCATCGTTGCCGCGCTCGGTCTGAGCGCTTGCAGTGAAGAAGATCCCGTCCCGCCTGTTGAGAAGTCGCGAGAGGAGCGGGTCAACGAGCACATGGAGTCGCTGCGAAGCGACGCCACGGCGCTCGGGACCTTCCTGTTCGAGATGCCCAAGGGCGGCGACCTGCACAGCCACACCTCCGGCGCCATCACCACGGAGAAGCTGATTGCGTGGGGCGCGGAGGACGGCGCCTGCGTGAACACGACGACCTTCGTGGCCAGCAACCCGTGCGCGGCCGGTTCGGTGCCCCTGTCCCAGACGGAGAGCGACCTCGCCCTGCGGGATGCGGTGCTGAGCGCCTGGTCCATGGAGGACCACCCGGGGCCCCTGCTGACGGCGCACCAGCACTTCTTCGACGCCTTCGGCAAGTACGGCGCGGTGCAGAACGACTCGCGCAATGACGACAGCTACGCGGACATCCTCTCGCGCGCGGGCAGGCACCATCAGGTCTACGTGGAGCTGATGCAAGGCTTTGGCGCGGGCCGGGGTGGCAGCCTCGCGACGCCGCTGTTCACGTCCACGGACACCTGGGACAAGGCGACCCTGCTGGCCAGGCGGCAGCAGCTCATCGCGCTGCCGGATTTCCAGAACGCCCTGACGGCGCAAGCCACCAGCATCGCGAACACCCTGACGGGCACTCGCACCCTCTTGGGGTGTGCCACGGCCCAGCCGGACCCTGGCTGCGGCGTGGAGGTGCGTCTCATCGTCTCCGCCAACCGCACAGCGGACCGGACGAATGTCTTCGGACAGTGGGTGTATGCCTATGAGCTTGCCCAGAAGGTGCCGGAGATCGTCGGCGTGAACCTGGTGTCCCCGGAGGAGAACGCCAACTCCCTGGCCTTCTACCAGGATGAGATGTTCGCCCTGGGCACGCTTGACGACTTCAATGACCAGGAGGTCGGCCGCAAGCTGGTCCATGTCTCGCTGCACGCCGGGGAGCTCATCCCGGCGGTGCTCACGGCGCAGGACCAGCAGCACATGACCTTCCACATCCGCGAGGCCGTGGAGAAGGCCCATGCGGAGCGCATCGGCCACGGCGCGGACGTGCTCGCCGAGACGTCTGGCGATGGCGCCGCGGACCTGCTGCGCGACATGCATGACGCGGGCGTGATGGTGGAGATCTGCCTGACCTCCAACCGCGTCCTGCTGGGCATGTCGGGAGAGGCGCACCCGCTCGCCGCCTATCTGAAGAACAACGTGCCGGTCGCGCTGTCGACCGACGACTCGGGGATCCTGCGCGGGGACATCACCCAGGAGTACGTCGCCGCCGCCACGGACCAGAAGCTCGAGTACAAGACGCTCAAGCAGATGGCGCGCGCCAGCCTGGAGCACGCCTTCGCGGAGGGCGACAGCCTCTGGGCCGCCCGGGATGACTTCTCCAAGACGGTGGATGCCTGCGCTTCCGACAAGCCGGAGCAGACCGCCGTGTCCGCCGGTTGCAACAGCTTCCTGGCCGCCAACACGCGCGCGATGTTGCAGTGGAAGCTGGAGATGCAGTTGGCCACCTTCGAGCGCGTCATCGCCCCGTGAGTCCCCGCCTTCGCGCCTCCACGTCAGGAGGCGCGAAGGCCTTGGAATTCCGGGCGCGGCGTCTCAGGTGCCTTCGTGGCCGCCGAGCGACGTGTCCCAGAAGTTCGCTTCGACCTTGTGGCCATCCGGATCCCGCACGAAGCAGCCGTAGTAGGGCGGGCCATACAGGGGACGCGGGCCGGGGGCGCCGTCATCGGTGGCTCCCGCCTTGAGGGCCGCTTGATGGAAGGCGTCCACCGCCTGCTTCGACGGGGCGAGGAAGCAGAAGTGCGTGCCATTGCCCACGGTCGCGGGCTTCCCGTCGATGGGCGTCTGGACCCAGAACTCCGGGAACTGGCGGCCGTAGGCCACCGCGTTCGGGAAGTCCAACACCCGCCGGCAGCCCAGCGGAGTGAGGATCGCGTCGTAGAAGGCCACGGCGCGCGCGAAGTCGTTCGTGCCAATGGAGACGTGGGACAGGATGCTCGGATTCTCGTCGCTCATGGCGGCAGGGATAGCACGCACCGCTGGAGCCGGACGTGACGCTCGCTACTGCGTCCCCTGAACAGCGCCGGACGGCGGCTCCAACCGGTCCAGCAGCCGGACCAGCTCCGCCACGGAGCCCACGGCCAGCTTGGCCATGGCGCGGCACCGTTGGAACCGCACCGTCTGTTCGGCCGTGCCCAGCTCCGCGGCGATCTGCTTGTTGAGCAGTCCCCTCGCCACACCCCGGCATACGTCCCACTCCCGGGGAGTCAGCGTGGAGAAGCGCAGGCGGAGCCGCTCGTGCTCGGCGTGGGCGGCCCTCAAGGTCTGGTCTCGCGCGAGCGCCTGGGACACCGCGGTCAGCAGTGCTTCCGTGCTGACGGGCTTGGGCAGGAAGTCCACCGCCCCTGCCTTCATCGCCTGGACGGCGACGGGCACGTCCCCATAGCCGCTGACGAGGACGACGGGGTGTCGCCATCCCGCCTTCCGCAGATGCTCCTGGAGCTCCAACCCGTCGAGCTCCGGAAGGCGCAGGTCCATGAGCACGCAGCCCGGTCCCTGCCAGGGCTCGCACTCCAGCATCAACCGGGGATGCACGAAGCTCCGCACCGCGTAGCCTTCCGTGTGGAGCACGCGCTCCATGCTGCGCAGCACGGGCGGATCATCGTCCACGACGAAGATGGTGGGCCGTTCCGAAATCACGGCCCACCGGTTCCAGGGGCCGTGAGCCAGGGCAGAAGGAAAGAGAGCATTCCCATGCATGGCCACCGCGATGACGCCGGCCACGCCTTCCGCCTCTGTCAATGCAACAAAGTGCTCAATGGCGGCGCCTTCGCGAAGGGATAGGAGTGCGTCACGGCCGCCTGGTTGTGTTTCTCAATTCCAGTGAATTGACCCGGGTCGGGCCTCCTGGAGCGCACCCTCATGGAAGACATGTCTCAGGCGCCGCGGCCCCCGGCCACCTGGCGCAGCCTGCTGTTCATTCCTCAGTTTGCCTTCGCGAACGCCGCGCGGTTGCCGGCGGATTGCTTCATCGTGGACTTGCAGGACGCCGTGCCCCTGGCCGCGAAGGCCGCAGCGCGAGCAGGGCTGGTGGAGGCGTTGAAGGCAGGCACCTTCGCCGGGCGTCCGGTGGTGGTGCGCATCAACGAGGCGGCGCGTCCCGAGTTGCTCGACGCGGACCTGGAGGCCTGCATCGGGCTGCCGGGGCTGACGGCGCTGATGCCCACCATGACGACGTGTCCGGAGGACCTGGATGCGCTGCACGAGCGCATCCGCGTGCTGGAGGAGGCCCGGGGGCTGCCCCGGGGACACACGCGCTTCCTGCCGCTCATCGAGACCCCGGCGGCCCTGCTGGAGG
>NZ_RAWF01000271.1:0-13123 GCF_003612075.1 Corallococcus sp. CA041A | reverse complement strand
GTCGAAGCCCACCCCCCCGAAGTCGAAGCCGTCTTCCCGCCGTCCGTCACGCGGTCCCCGGAGCTGAAACACCGTCATGCGTTACGCGAACATCCTGTCCACCGGCCGCTACGTCCCCGAGAAGCTCCTCACCAACGCCGACGTGGAGAAGATCCTCGGTGAGAAGGTGGACGAGTGGCTCCAGCAGAACGTGGGCATCAAGCAGCGCCACGTGATGGCGGACAACCAGGCCACCAGTGACCTGGCCGTGGCCGCCGCGAAGGAGGCGCTGGCCCGCGCGAAGGTGGACCCCAAGGAGCTGGACCTGGTGCTCGTGGCCAGTGACACGCCGGACTACCTGAGCCCCGGCACGTCGTCCGTGGTGCAGGCCAAGCTGGGCGCGGTGAACGCGGGCACGTACGACATCAACGCCGCGTGCGCGGGCTGGGTGACGGCGCTGGACGTGGCGTCGAAGACGATTTCGTCGGACGACAGCTACCAGCGCATCCTGGTGGTGGGCGCCTACGGGATGACCCGGTACGTGAATTGGAAGGACAAGAAGACCTGCACGCTGTTCGCGGACGGCGCGGGCGCGGTGGTGCTGGGGGCGTCCGACAAGCCGGGCTTCCTGGGCGCGAAGCTGCTCGCCAACGGCGAGTACCACGACGCGCTGGGCATCTACACGGGCGGCACGAACCGGCCCGCCACGGCGGAGACGCTGGCGCTGACGGACGGCAAGCCCGTGGTGCAGTTCGTGCGCAAGTTCCCCTCCACGTTCAACACCGAGCGCTGGCCCATCCTGCTGGACACGCTGCTCAAGCGCGCGGACCAGACGCTGGACGACGTGAAGCTGTTCGTCTTCACGCAGCTGAACCTGCGCACCATCGAAGCCACGATGAAGGCGCTGAACCAGCCCATGGAGAAGGCGCACTACACGATGGACAAGTGGGGTTACACGGGCTCCGCCTGCATCCCCATGACGCTGGACGACGCGGTGCTGCAGGGCAAGGTGAAGAAGGGCGACCTGGTCGCCTTCTGCGCCAGTGGCGGTGGCCTCGCCATGGCGTCCGCCCTCTACCGCTGGACGGCTTAGTCCCCCCATACCCCGCCTCATTCAGACAGGAGTTCTTCGCATGTTCATCGGGGACTGGATGGGGCGGGGTGCCCTCTACTGGCCGGACGCGGTGGCCGTGGTGGACGTGGCCCGGAAGGACGCGGGCCGCTTCACCTACCGGCAGATGAACGCGCGCGCCAACGCGCTCGCGGGCTGGCTGCGGGACGTGGCGGGCGTGCAGCGCGGCGACCGCGTGGCCATCGTCGCGCACAACGGCGTGGAGTACCTGGACACGCTGTTCGCGTGCGGGAAGCTGGGCGCCGTCTTCGTTCCGTACAACTGGCGGCTGCACGCGGCGGAGCTCACGGAGGGCGTGCGCGCCATCCGCCCGCGCGTGCTGCTGTTCGGAGACGACTTCAAGGACGCGGTGGCCCAGGTGCGCGAGCACGTGGGGGACGGCCTGCGCCTGGTGTCGCTGGAAGCGCAGGGCCTGCCGGGCGCGGATCCGTACGAGAAGGCCATGGCGTACGCGCCCGCCGCTCCGGAGGCTCCGGTGACGAACGACGCGGTGAGCGAGGAGGACATCCTCTGCCTGCTCTTCACCGGCGGCACCACCGGCCGGTCCAAGGGCGCGAAGATTTCGTACCGCATGGTGGCGTGGAACACGCTCAACACGCTGGTGCATGAAATCCGTCAGGGCGACGTGACGGTGACGCACACGCCGCTGTTCCACACGGGCGGGCTGCTCGTCTACACGCTGCCGCTGCTCACCGCGGGCGGCACCGTGGTGCTGATGCGCCGGTGGGACCCGGACGAGATGCTGGGCCTGGTCGCGAAGGAGAAGGTGACGCTCTTCTTCGCGGTGCCCACGCAGTACCAGCAGTTGATGGACTCGCCGCGCTGGAGGGGGACGGACTTCTCCTCCGTGCGCTTCGTGACCAGCGGTGGGGCGCCCCTGCCGGTGCCTCTGCTCCAGGCGTGGCAGGCGGTGCACCCGGTGCCCTTCAAGCAGGGCTTCGGCATGACGGAGTTCGGCCCGGGCATCTTCAGCATGGGGCCGGAGTTCGCGGTGTCCAAGGCGGGCTCCATTGGCCGGCCCAACTACTTCATCGACGCGAAGCTGGTGGACGACGCCGGCCACGCGGTGCCCGTGGGCGGGGTGGGGGAGCTGGTGCTGAAGGGGCCCTCCATGTGCTCCGGCTACTTCGAGGACGACGCCGCCACGAAGGAGGCCATCAGCGCGGACGGCTGGTTCCACACCGGGGACCTGGCGCGCGTGGACGCGGATGGCTTCTTCACCATCGCGGGCCGCAAGAAGGACATGTTCATCTCCGGCGGAGAGAACGTGTACCCGCTGGAGCTGGAGTCCGTCCTCTACGAGCACCCCGCCGTGCAGCAGTGCGCGGTGGTGGGCGTGCCGGACGCGAAGTGGGGCGAGGCGGGCCGGGCCTACGTGGTGCTCAAGCCGGGCGCCGAGGCCTCGGCGGACGCGCTGCTCGAGCACCTCAAGGGCCGGGTGGCACGCTTCAAGGTCCCCAAGCGGGTGGAGCTGATGAAGTCCCTGCCGGTGTCCCCGGCCGGCAAGATTCTCAAGCGCGAGCTGCGCGAGGCGGCCATCGCCGCTGACGCGCGGGCCGCTTCGTGACGCACGGATTTTCCTCTCTCAAGCAACGCAACCAGGAGCGCGCACATGGCTGATACATCCAGGAAGGTCGAGATCCGGGACATCCCCACGCAGCGGCTCCGGGTTCGCGCGCGGCTGGTGGGCGAGGACGGCTTTCCCGTCATCTTCGTGCACGGCAACTGTTCCTCGTCCGCGTTCTTCGAGTCGCTGATGAAGACGCTGCCCGAGGGCTTCCGGGGCATCGCGCCGGACATGCGCGGCTACGGGCACACGGAGGCGAAGGCCATCGACGCGACGCGCGGCATGCGCGACTTCGCGGATGACCTGGTGGCGCTGATGGACACGCTGTCGCTGAAGCGCGCGGCGTTCGTGGCGCACTCGGCGGGCGCGGGCATCGTGATGCAGCTGTCCATCGACCACCCGGAGCGCGTGGCCGGCCTGGTGGTGGAGGCGCCGCTGTCTCCCTACGGCTTCGGTGGCACGAAGGACGCGGACGGCACGCCGTGCTGGGCGGACTTCGCGGGCTCCGGTGGCGGCACGGCCAACCCGGACTTCGTGCAGCGGCTGAAGACGAAGGACCGCTCCACGGAGTCGCAGACGTCGCCGCGCAACGTGATGAACGGCTGCTACGTGAAGCCGCCGTTCCGCCACCCGGACGAGGAGATGCTCCTGGACTCCGTGCTGGATACGCACGTGTCGGACGAGCTGTACCCGGGCAACTTCGAGAAGTCGGCGAACTGGCCGGGCGTGGCGCCGGGCACCACGGGCATGAACAACGCCATGGCGCCGGCTTACTACAACACCTCCGCCTTCGCGGCGCTGACGAAGGGGCCGGACGTGCTGTGGATCCGCGGCGCGGACGACGCCATCGTTTCCGACACGTCACTGTTCGACTTCGGCTTCCTGGGCAAACTGGGCGCGGTGCCGGGCTGGCCCGGGGATGAGAAGTACCCGCCGCAGCCCATGGTGTCGCAGATGCGCAAGGTGATGGATCGCTACGCGGCCAACGGTGGCCGCTACCGCGAGGTCGTCCTCCCGGACACGGGCCACAGCCCGCACCTGGAGAAGACGAAGGAGTTCCACGACCTGCTCGTCCCGTTCCTGCAGGAGCACGCCCGCTAGGCGTTCCTGACGTGCGGTAAGGCTCGCGAGGCCCTTCCGGGGAGCCCCTGGGGGGCGTCGTGTGTCCCGTGCGTCCACTCTCAGTCGCAGTCCGCTGTCGCCGCACCCTTCACCCAACCGGAGGTCCGCATGCGAAGCAACTGGAGTTTGTCGCTCACGGCCGCATTGCTGATGGCAGGTTGCGGGGCAGAACCGCCCGCGGAAGCACCCCCGACGCAGGAGTCCGTCGCCACGGCCGAGGCTCCGCTGGACGCGGACCTGGCCCCGTACTTCGACGCCGTCCCCACCTTCACGGGCAACTACCGGGTGGTGGGCACGTACACTCCGCCCACGTGGTCCTGGGGGCAGATTGAGCTGCTGGAAGGCAAGCAGCGCTTCCGCACGGAGTACTACAACCCGCGCACGCTGAAGCTGCGTGACCAGGACACGTTCCAGTCCAGCGACTACCCGCTGAAGACGTACTTCGGTTCGCTGAACCAGCAGCTGGTGAACGCGTTCAACCTCCACTACGGGAACAGCTGTGCCACGACGACCGGGGCCACCTGTCCCACGCCTGGCCCCACCAAGCCGGAGGCGCGCTTCGTCCTGCTGCACAAGGGGCGGGCCACCGCGGCGCGCACCTGTAACGTCAATCTGACGCCGACGCTGCTGGTGCACGGCGCCATCCAGGACGCGAACGTGTGGATGTTCCCCAACGGCAACAACGGTTCGGGCGGCACCTACGGCGGCGCGGCGCAGCTGACGGGCATGGTGCAGGACCTGGAGTCGAAGGGCCGCTGCGTGTACGCGGTGACGTTCGGCTCGTTCCACGGCGACAACTTCAACCACGCCATCCACGTGGCCAACGCCGTGCAGCGCGTGAAGGCGCTGCACCCGGGCGTGGCGCGGGTGGACGTGGTGGCGTGGAGCAAGGGCGTGCTGGCGGTGGACCCCTGGCTGGAGAACGCGGCCACGTGGGGCGGCTTCAGCGCGACGCGCTTCTTCGAGCGTCTGGCCAAGGAGCAGGCGTCGCAGGTGCCGGCGTATGACGACTCGGTGCGCGTGTACGTGCCGCTGTCCGGCCCGCACAAGGGCATCGACCTGAACTTCCGCCACCCCATCCACACGCTGACCATCGCGAGCACGGCCTCCAACGCGCCGGTGGGCCGTGGCCCGATGCCGTGGACGTACTTCTCCGCGTTCCAGTGCGTGACGTTTGGTTATGACGTGCCCTGGTTCAAGAATCCCTACGCGGAGAGCGTGTGCGCGGGTTCCGGTGGCACGTGGCCGGACTACTTCCGCCGCATCTACCTGTCGAACATCACGGGCCTGTCCAGCACGGGCACGCCGGTGTCCAGCAGCACGCTGCAGACGCTGAACACGAACCAGGGCCTGTCCGCGTCGTCGTTCAAGTTCGACGACTACAACATGAGCCTCTTCGGCGCGGTGAACGACAGCGGCAAGTACGTGACGGCGTACCCGGGGCAGCTGCAGGCGGCGTATGACCTGCGTGGCACGTACCCGATTCCGGACCGCAGCGCGTCCGCGTGGGACAACATCGATCCGGACGAGAACCGCTACTTCCCCTGGCTGGACACGAAGCTCATCTACAACCCGCTGAACCCCTGGATTGCCGCGGGCTACATGCAGTCGAGCGACCACCGCGTGTGCCGCACGACGGCGTTCGACCCGGTGGGCTCGCCGTGCTTCGCGTTCCACGCGTACAACACGAACCAGAACCGTGAGGCGTACGACTCGCTGATGTACGGCAAGTACCGCATCATGGACGGCCTGGGCATGGCGGCGGCCATGGAGATGGGCGGCAAGTTCATCACGCGCCTGGCGGAGCACGGCGTGGATTCGCGCCTGCCGTCGCTCTACGTGCTGTACGGCACGACGGGCGGGGCGACCCCGTTCGAGACGGACGGCATGACGTCCACCACGTCCACGCTGCGCAGCGACGGCGTGCTCTTCGAGGCGAGCATCGCGGCGATGACCCAGCTCACCCAGGGCTGGACGGCCGCGAAGAAGACCGCCGACGCGAAGCAGGAGGGCATGGCCTATGACCACCTGAGCATGGGCATCACCCCGGCGGTGTGGAACAAGATCTCCACGCACTTCGTTTCGCGGGACTAGCGGTTCGTCAGGGCTGCTGCTGGGGGCGGGGTGGAACGCTGACTCCCAGCAGCATGCCCATGTCCCGGACGAGCTTGTCGAAGGAGTCCGCGCGGCGGGCGGCTTCGAGGTCGAAGACGCTCGTGAGGGCGGGCTGGTGGATGGTTGCTCGATAGCCTCCCGGCATTCGCTGCCCGAGCCAGCCCTTCGCGTCGCGAATACGCTCTGGATGCGATGGGGCGATTAAGTCAGCGGGTAGCCCGCGCTGGCCACGCAGGGATTCAGCGGCGGTGAGGAACCAAGCCTCGTACTCGCACTGTGCGACGACCACCGAGATGATCCGGTCGGAGCGTTGCTCACAAGCCCAGTCCAGGAGCTGCGGGCCCAGCACGCAAGGCAAATCATCGTCGGCGTCTAGCAAGACGAGGATGCGGCCCTCATCTCCAACCTTCCGGGCCATAAACTCAACGGCGTCTTGCAAGACGGCCTTCATGACGAGTTTGTTTCGCTTGACGCGAAGAGGCGGAAGCGGATCCGGATGGACTGGCGACTGCAGGTAGTGCGCCAGTCGAGTCACGAGAATGCGAGCAGCAGGAACCTCTCCATCTCCCTCGACGATGATTCCCAGTTTCATCAGGCGTCGTGCTCCCAGAGCTTGAGCAGATCTGGTTGAGGGATAGCTTCCCGATCGGGAGATAACTGGTTGGCTTTCAGTAGTTCTCCCGCCGTGTAAAGGCGGTCCTTCAATGCAGACCGGGTTGCTTCGTCTACTTTAGCGATGAGGCTCCTGCCCTGCTCAGAGACCACCGAGAGGATTTCGTCTCCATGGATGCTAGAGTCGTCGAGCAGGTCCGGGCTATGACTGGTGACGATGATCTGCGCGTACTGGGAGGCATCCCGAAGCGCATCGCGCAGTACGCCTGCAGCAGCGGGGTGGAGTGCTATTTCTGGCTCCTCAATGCCTATGAGCTGAATTTTTGGCTCGGATCGAGGCTGGAACATGGCGACCAGAATGCCTAGGGCCCTAAGGGAGCCGTCGGACATGTTGATCGCCGGAAACTGCGAGAAGTAATTCGTACCTATGGGCTTCTGTAGGAAGATCAGGGTCTCCATGTGGCCAATAGGGCCACGATTCACAGCCTCCAGGTTGGGAACAATCGCTTTGAGATAGTCCTCAATGCGGTCCTTCGTTGAAGTGGCATCCCGTTTCGTCAAGCGATCCAGAACGCTTGGAAGATTGGAGCCGTCCCGAGCAAGAAGTTCGCCCTTGTCTGGAGGCTGTGGTGCCCTGAGTTGGTCAGGGTTGAGGTGATAGAACCCCATGGCTGAGAGTGCATCGAAGATTGGGCGGAATTCTGGAAGCCCTGATGCATTGACCAGATAGAGGCGATCTTCTGTTGCGGGAGGCGCGACTGGATTTGGTTTGACGAGAAGGACTCCTCTGCGAACGTGGTACGTCGCAGTCCCGATAGAGCACTCTTCCTCCTCCACAACATGTTCGCCAAACTCCCTAACGCCGATGCCTACCGAGTAGTGACCGCAGGCTCCGTCAGGCAGGTGGAAGTCGAGACGAATGTCGAAGCGATTGGGGTTGTCGTTCGAATGATGCACGAGCAACTCTGCTCCGCCTCGGCTCCTGAGTGCGGAGTCCAGTGAGGTCCGCAAGGCATCCGTGATGAGTCTCAATGCATCCAGGAAGTTACTCTTGCCAGAGCCATTCGGGCCCACGAGGAACGTCAGCGGCCCCAAGGCGACGTCACAGGCCTCGATGCTGCGGAAGTTCCGTAGGGTCACGCGTGAAAGCAGGGGCGGTCGACGTCCTTGGGGATTGGGGGACGGCCCGGGGCTCTCAGCGGAAGGCATCTTGCGTTCTCCTGCAGTAACTCGTGCGTAGTGCGCACTTCATTGTGCCAGTAGGCCCATGATGCGGCAGGACGCAACATCCGCATCCTGAATCCAACAAATCCGTGGGCTTCGCTCTAGCATCCAGGGGCATGCCCATCGTCCACGACTGGCTGGCCCGGCGGGCTTCGCTCGCCCCGGAGCGCACGGCGCTCGTTGATTCGCTCCGGGGTGGGCGGCGCATCTCGTGGGCGGAGTGGAATGACTCCGCCCACCGGACCGCGCTGCTGCTTCGCGACCTGGGCGTGGGCGTGGGGGACCGCGTCTCCGTGCTGGCCTCCAACGGCGTGGAGACGCTGGACCTCGTGTTCGCCTGCGCCAAGCTGGGCGCCGTGCTCCAGCCGCTCAACTGGCGCCTGGGCGTGGAGGAGCTCCACGGCCTGCTCTCCGATGTCGCCCCCTCCGTCGTCTGCTTCGGGCCGGAGTTCCGCGCTCAAGTCGACGCCTTGCGCCCCCGGCTCCCGGCGCACTGGGTCTGCCTGGCGGATCCGCTCTTCTGCTCCCGCGAGACCCTGACCGGCGCGCTGCCCTCCATCGAACTGGAGGCGGATGCTCCCTGGGTGCTGTGCTCCACCGGTGGGAGCACCGGGCTTCCGAAGTCCGCCGTGCTCACGCATGGCTCGCTCACCGCCAATGCCGTGAACACCGTCGTCAGCTGGGGCCTCACCCAGGACGACGTGGCGCTGCTCAACGCGCCCCTGTTCCACACCGGCGGCCTCAATGTCTTCACGCTGCCGCTGGTGCTTGCTGGCGGCGCCTCCGTCGTGTGCCGGTCCTTCGACGTGGCGCAGTGCTTCGACCTCATCCACTCGGGCTCCGTGAACCTTGTGTTCGGAGTGCCCACCATGTTCATCGAGATGCAGCGGCATCCTCGCTTCGAGGCCGTGGACTTCTCCCGACTCAAGCTGCTCATCAGCGGCGGCGCTCCCTGTCCCGCTCCCGTCTTCGAGCGCTTCTTCGCCCGTGGCATTCCCTTCCGCACCGGCTACGGCCTCACCGAGGCCGGGCCCAACAACTTCTTCCTCCCCGACGCCGTCATGCGCACGCACCAGGGCTTCGTCGGCGTGCCCCTCTTCCACGTCGAGGCGCGCATCGACGGTGAACAGCGCCCCGGTGACGTGGGCGAATTGCTTCTTCGCGGCCCCCACCTGTGCGCCGGCTACTGGCGCCGCCCGGAGGAGACCGCCCGCGTCTTCGTGGACGGCTGGCTCCATACCGGCGACCTGGCCTCCCGCGACGCTCAGGGCCTCTTCCGCATCGAGGGCCGCGCCAAGGAACTCATCATCTCCGGCGGCGAGAACATCCACCCCTCCGAGGTCGAGAGCGTCCTCGCAGGCCACCCCGACGTCGCCGAGGTCGCCGTCATCGGCGTCCCCGACCCCAAGTGGGGCGAAGTCCCCCGCGCCCTCGTCGTCCCCCGACCCGGTGCGGCACCCACACTGGAGGCGCTGGGCGCCTTCTGCTCGGGCCGGCTTGCCCGTTACAAGCTGCCCCGGACGCTGCGGCTGCTGGACGCCCTGCCTCGCACCCCGGCGGGCAAGGTGGACCGGCGGGCGCTCACCCGGCTGCACGGCGAGCCCTGAATTTCCGTCCGTTGCGGCCGTCCCCCTGAAACCCTCTGGATGGCCCGCCGGACCTCCGTTCGTAATATTTCGTCATGGGCCCGTAGCCCCTTGGAAATGTAGGGGTGAGAGGTTGCAGGTCGCGGCCCGGAGGCGGACCGCGGGGCCCGGACTTAACGGAGAGAAGCCCGGGCCCTCATTCGCCTCCGGTCCGCATCCCTCGCGGAGACCCGACCCATGGAGACAACCCCTCGCCCCACGCCCTCCGAGGAGGCCACCATTCAGGTGCTCCTCGTCGAGGACGATGAACGCCTGGCGCGGCTCACCGCCCGCTACCTCCAGGAGCACGGCATCATCGTCACCGTCTCCGCCTCCGGCACCGACGCGCTCCTCCAGACGGCCCGCCACACCTTCGACGTCATCCTCCTGGACCTCATGCTCCCTGGCCGCGACGGCCTGGAGGTCTGCCGCGAGCTGCGCACCCGCACGGACGTCCCCATCATCATGCTCACCGCGCGCGGCGAGGAGGCCGACCGCGTCCTGGGCCTCGAGTCCGGCGCGGATGACTACCTGCCCAAGCCCTACTCGTCGCGCGAGCTGCTCGCCCGCATCCGCGCCCAGGTGCGCCGCGCTCGCGGCAAGGTGGGCCCTACCAGCCACCCCGTGCACGCGGGCCGCCTGGTGCTGGACCCTCGCAGCCTGAGCGCGTCCCTGGACGGCAAGCCGCTGTCCCTCACCACCTACGAGTTCAGCCTGCTGCGCGTCCTGGCCGAGCGCGCTGGCCGCGTCCTCAGCCGTGAGCAGCTGCTCGACCTGGTGAAGGGCAGCGCGGACGAGGTGTTCGACCGCTCCGTGGACGTGCACATCTTCCGCCTTCGCCAGAAGCTGGAGGTGGATCCGCGCAACCCGCGCCTGCTCAAGACGGTCCGCGGTGCCGGCTACATGCTGGCCACCGAGACCGAGGCGGAGCCGTGAAGTTCTTCCGGATGCCCATGGGCCTGCTCCCCCGCATCTACCTGGTGGGAGTCATTCAAATCCTGCTCGTGGGCGTGTCGCTCATGCTCGCGCGCGACCTCCTGCGCAACGAGTCCTGGCGCAACCGCTTCGACGACGAGCTGTCCTACTTCGTCGACGAGTGGTCCGCCCTGCGCGACACCCCCGCCGAGCTCCAGGCGTCGCTCGAACGCGCCCAGCAGCGCATGGGCATGCGCGTCACCCTGCGCGACGCGGAGGGGACGCTGCTCGGCAACACGCGTCCGGACCCCGCGCCCCCGCTCAGGCCCGAGGAGCTCTCCGCCGTCAGCTCGCGCGTCACCCGCAGTGGCCCTCGCGGCCCGTTCCCCGGGGCTGGCAGCGGCCCTGGCCGCATGCTGGTGGTGAGCCCCTTTCCGGGCCCCATCCAGGTCTATGCCGCCGTGTCCCTGCCCCCGCCGCCTCCTCCTCCGGACGGCGACCGGCAGACGGCCATCATCGTGGGGCTCGTGCTGGCGTGTACCGCCATCACCTCCGTCGTCTTCGCGCGCACGCTCGCGGGCCCGCTGGAGAAGCTGGCGTCCGCGGCGCGTGCGTTTGGCGCCGGACGGCTGGACGTGCGCGCGGGCCTGCGCCGCAAGGACGAACTGGGCCTGGTGTCCGAGGCCTTCGACGAGATGGCCGGCCGCATCACCCAGTTGCTGCGCTCGCAGAAGGAGCTGCTCGCCAACGTGTCGCACGAACTGCGCACGCCCCTGTCCCGCATCCGCGTGGCGCTGGACCTGGCCGCGGAGGGCGACGCGCAGACGGCGCGCGAGCTTTTGCCCGACATCACCGAGGACCTGTCCGAGCTGGAGCGCCTGGTGTCGGACGTGCTCACCACGTCCCGCCTGGAGCTGGTGACGGAAGGCGCCAGCGGCGTGCCTCCCTTGCGCCTGGAGCGCGTGGACGCGAACGCGCTCCTGGACAAGGCCGCCGCCCGCTTCCACACCGCCCGGCCGACGCACCGGCTGGAGGTCCAGGTGGACGGCACGCTGCCCGCGCTGGAGGCGGACCCCGTGCTGCTGCGGCGCGTGTTGGACAACCTGCTCGACAACGCGGGGAAATACTCGGAGCCCGGCACCACCGTGAAGCTGCACGCTCGGGCGGCGGGCGACGGCCTCCAGGTGGACATCCAGGACCAGGGCATCGGCATCGAAGCGCAGGACCTGTCTCGCGTGGGCACGCCCTTCTTCCGCACCGACCGCAGCCGCGCTCGCACCACCGGCGGCGTGGGCCTGGGGCTGGCGCTGGTGCGCCGCATCCTGGATGCGCACCACGGCCGCCTCACGCTGGAGAGCCAGCCGGGCCAGGGCACCACCGCGCGTGTCGTGCTCCCCGGAGTGGGAGCGGTGGACACACCGGATGGCCGCCTCGCCGCGGGTCATCTTTCGTAATAGAGACGAGATTCGCCGAAACATTTCAAAACGTAGATAAGGGGCATGAAGGCCTTGAGCGAGATGCCGCGGGAAGCGCCGGCCCTGGCGCCGGTGGAGCTGGATGAGGACGAGGGTCGCAAGCGTGGCATTCCGCGCTGGGCCTGGGTCCTGGCAATCCTGGTGGTGGCGGGCGCGGGGGTGTTCTGGCGCATGCGCGCTGGAAACCAGGCGGACGCCGTCACCTACGACACGACCCCCGCCGAGGCCCGGAAGCTCACGGCCAAGGTGACGGCCACCGGCACCGTGGCGGCGCTGGTGACGGTGCAGGTCGGCAGTCAGGTCTCCGGTCGCATCCAGGAGCTGATGGTCGACTACAACTCGCAGGTGAAGAAGGGGCAGGTCATCGCCCGCATCGACCCGCAGCTGGTGCAGGCCGCGCTGGACCGGGCGAAGGCGAACATGATGGCCTCGCGCGCGAACCTCCAGAAAGCGCGCGTCAACGCGGACGTGGCGAAGAAGCAGGCCGTGCGTTCGCGCGAGCTGCGCGCCCAGCAGTTCATCTCCCAGTCCGAGCTGGAGACGGCGGAGTCCGCCGCCGCCAACGGGCAGGCGGAGGTGACGGCCGCGGAGGGCTCGGTGGCCCAGGCGCAGGCCGCGCTCAACGAGGCGGAGGTGAACCTCAAGTACACGACCATCGTGTCGCCCACGGACGGCATCGTCATCTCGCGCAGCGTGGACGTGGGCCAGACGGTGGCCGCGTCCCTCCAGGCGCCGGTGCTCTTCACCATCGCGGAGGACCTGCGGAAGATGCAGGTCAACACCAGCATCGCGGAAGCGGACGTGGGCAAGCTGCAGCCCGGCCAGAAGGCCACCTTCACCGTGGATGCCTTCTCGGGGGAGACCTTCGAGGGCGTCATCCGGCAGATCCGCAACGAGGCCATCACCGTGCAGAACGTGGTGACCTACCTGGCCGTCATCGACGTGCCGAACCCGGACCTGAAGCTCAAGCCGGGCATGACCGCCAACGTGACCATCGTCACGCAGCAGAAGGACCAGGCCCTGTCCGTGCCCAATACGGCCTTGCGCTACCGCCCGGTGCCGTCGCCGGACGCCGCCGCGCAGGCTCCGGCCCAGCAGGCCCCGGCCGGCATGCGCACCGTCTACGTGCTGCGCCGCCAGCCGGAGCAGAAGCCGCAGCCCGTCGCCGTCAACGTGCGCACCGGCATGACGGACGGCACGTTCACGGCTGTCTCTTATAGACATCTCCGAGCCCACGAGACCGGAGCCTAGCTCGTATGCCGTCTTCTGCTTGAAAAAAAACAAGATCGAAGAACCGACCGCCCTTCAGCACGATACCGGCCGGCACGCGGCCGCCCCCCTGGTCAATGAAACTACC
>NZ_RAWF01000270.1:0-13130 GCF_003612075.1 Corallococcus sp. CA041A | reverse complement strand
GGGCGGCGAGCAGCAGGCCCGTGGCGGCGAGGAGGGCGGGGGCGCAGAAAATGGACACGCGTGGACCTCGGGGGACGGGCTCCAGGAGGGCGGAGTGCCCCCGCGTCCGTCGGGCGCGACCGGGATGCGGACGGGCACGTTGGAGGCGGGAAAGTCTTGCTGTCAAGAATCGCAGGGAAGACCTGTTGTTACCTTCACTTGCCGGATCCGGGGCGGTCTGGTTCATGCTGGGTGGCATGTCCGTGACCAAGCCCCGCGCCGCATCGATGTACGTCGACCTGGACCGCGACGCGTGGCGCGAGCTCCGGGCCTCCACGCCGCTGACGTTGACGGCGGAGGAGGTGGAGAAGCTGCGGGGCCTGGGGGACCGGCTGGACATCCAGGAGGTGGAGGACGTCTACCTGCCGTTGTCGCGACTGCTGCACCTGCAGGTGGCGTCAGCGCAGTCGCTGTGGGCGGCGCAGCAGGCGTTCCTGGGCTATTCGGTGCGCAAGGTGCCGTTCATCATCGCCATCGCGGGCAGCGTGGCGGTGGGCAAGAGCACGACGTCGCGCATCCTCCAGGCGCTGCTGGCGCGCTGGCCGGACCATCCGCGCGTGGCGCTGGTGACGACGGACGGGTTCCTCTATCCGAACCGGGTGCTCGCCGAGCGGGGCGTCATGAACCGCAAGGGCTTTCCGGAGAGCTATGACCGGCGCGCGCTGGTGCGCTTCCTGGCGGAGCTGAAGGCGGGGCGCGAGGAGGTGACGGCGCCGGTGTACTCGCACCTCGTCTACGACATCGTGCCGGAGGAGGCGCAGTCCATCCGGCAGCCGGACATCCTCATCCTGGAGGGGCTCAACGTCCTGCAGACGGGGCCGGTGGAGGGCGGGCGGCTGCCGCAGACGTTCCTGTCGGACTTCTTCGACTTCTCCATCTACGTGGACGCGAGCGAGACGGACATCCGCCACTGGTACGTGGAGCGCTTCCTGCGCCTGTGGGAGACGGCGTTCCGCGACGAGCGGTCCTTCTTCCGGCGCTTCTCTGAATTGACGCGCGACCAGGCGATTGCCCGGGCCGCGTCGGTGTGGGCGGAGATCAACGGGCCCAACCTGGCGGAGAACATCGCGCCCACGCGTTCACGGGCGAGGCTCATCCTGGTGAAGGGCAGCGACCACAAGGTCCGCCGCGTGCGGATGCGCAAGCTGTAGTTCAGGGAGGACGCACATGGCGCCACGAATGGGTTCGCTCTGGGATGCGGTGGGGAACACGCCGCTGTTGCGCATTGGCTCGCTCAGCCGGCAGACGGGCTGTGACATCGTCGCCAAGGCGGAGTTCATGAACCCGGGCGGGAGCATCAAGGACCGGGCCGCGAAGGGGATGATTCAACGCGCGGAAGCGACGGGGCAGCTGAAGCCCGGCGGCACGATTGTCGAAGGCACCGCGGGCAACACAGGCATCGGCCTGGGACTGCTGGGGCGCGAGCGCGGCTACCGCGTGGTGGTGACGATGCCGGACAATCAGGCGCGCGAGAAATACGAGTACCTGGAGGCAATGGGCGTGGAGGTGCGGCGGGTGCCGCCGGTGCCGTTCTCCAACCCCTCGCATTTCTTCCACCAGGCGCGGGTGCTGGCGGAAGCGAACGGCTGGGCGTGGATGAACCAGTTCGAGAACGCGGCGAACGGCGACTTCCACTACGAGACGACGGGGCCGGAGATCTGGGAGCAGGCGGAAGGCAAGGTGGACGTGCTGGTGGCGTCCGTGGGCAGTGGCGGCACGCTGTCCGGCACGAGCCGCTACCTGAAGGAGAAGAACCCGGCCTTGCGAGTGGTGTTGGTGGATCCGCCGGGGTCGGGGCTCTACTGCCAGGTGCGCACGGGGAAGATGGAGACGGCGGGGAGCTCCATCACGGAGGGCATTGGCATCATGCGGCTGACGGAGAACTTCCGGCAGGCGCGCGTGGACGAAGCGATGCGCCTGGAGGACCAGGACATGCTGGAGATGCTCTACCACCTGGCGCGCGAGGACGCGTTGGTGGTGGGCACCTCCGCGGCCCTCAACGTGCGGGCCGCATGGGAGGTGGCGCGCAAGCACCAGGGACAGGGGCTGCGCATCGTCACGTTCCTGTGCGACCACGGCAGCCGCTACGCCTCCAAGGTGTTCAACCCGGAGTTCCTCGCGTCGAAGGCGCTCACGGTGAAGCCGCTGCCGGCGGTGTGAATCAGCGGGGCCGCTACTGGCTGGCGACCACCTTGAGAGTGGGCTCCGCGGGCGCCTCCTCCTTGACGGTGAGGGACAGCTCCAGGCTCCGGGCGACCAGGGCCTTGAGCGCCCACACCTCTGGAATCGTCTGGATGTAGACCCGGCTGATACCGAACGCCGCGGGGGACGCCTCGACCTCGAACCCCGCGGCGAGTGTTTTCGCCTCCTCGACGGGGACCCAGGTGGCGATGCACTTGCGTTTGCCATTGCCGAAGAACCGCACGAACCACTTCGTGGGCTTCTTGAAGGACACGTTGAAGTAGTTCGAGGTGTCCCGGTAGAGGACGTCCTCCGCCGCGTGGCCGTTCTTGGTGCAGATGTCCCGGACGACGCCGAAGAAGGCCAGCTCCTCCTCGGTGGTCTCCACGGCGGCGCGTGTCTTGTCGTCACCCGAGGCCCGGGGTTCCGACTCAAACGGCTTCGCGCTGTCCGCCTTCACCACGTTGGGCCCGTCCTTGGCGGCGGGCGCCTCGGTGCCTTCGTTCAAGCGCTGGATGCGCTCCTTGAGTTTGTCGAGGAAGTCGTCGCCCATGACGCGGAGGAGGGTGGGCTCGATGGCCTCCTTCGCGACCTCCGCGAGGCGTTCCATCACAGCGGTTGTCCGCTTCCCCTTGTAGATGTCCTCGGTGAGCCACTTGAGGAAGCCCTCGTGTTCGCCGGGTGATTTGAGGGCGGCGGACAGCTTGTCGATCATCCCCTGGCGGTAGCGGCTGTTCTCCGCGTCGGTGATGAGCGTCGTGGCGTTGAAGGCTTCGCGGCTGAACTTGGACAGGAACTTCGCGACCTTGGCCCAGTCCGACTTCGTGTCCTCCAGGGAGAACGTGAAGAAGGGCTCCGGGTCCATGACGTTGGGGTTTTCCAGGTCTCCGAAGAACAGGTAGTGGCACCCATCCGTGATGATGCCGAAGTGGAGCTCCGGGAGCTGGGAGAGGTAGCGGGCCAGTTGCTGGGCGCGCGACTTGAGGTCCGTGCCCAGGGGCTTGGTTTCAATGACGATGAGGGGCTTCTGTCCCGTCTGGTCGAAGATGGCGAAGTCCATGCGGTCCGGCAGCTTCTTGCCGTCGCCCTGGACGAAGTCCGCCGCGTATTCGAGGCGAACCTCCCGAGGAAAGCCGGGGTCATAGCCAAGCAGCCGGATGAAGGGGACCACCAGCGCCAGCTTGGCGGTCTCTTCGTTGGAGATGAAGGACTTGGAGTCCTGATAGCGCTTGACCAGCTCCAGCAATTGATTCGCGTCCACGGTATCCCCCTGCAACCCGTCGAGCCCAGGCCGCGCCATCAGTGAGAACAGACTGGCGACGTCCAGAACTACAATCGGTTGGATCCCGCGTGGCCATACCTCTTATGGGTTATCCGGGGGCAAAGGAGGGATTGGAGGGCGTCCATCACGTCTTCCTGGCGAGTTCTCCTCCACGCGGAGTTGTTCCTCGCTCACATCATCCTGCTCAACGGATGGAGTGGGGAGTGCCTCCCGCGTCTCGTCCTGTGCGGCGACTGGAGGAAGGCGATCGACGGCACCGTCCTCGACGCTGGGGTGTGTCTCCAATGCATCGTCCTGGCCGGTCGCTGACAGTGGGGTGTTGAGCAGGTCCTCCTGAGCGCATGGGGCCTCGGGGGACGCAGGTACCTGAGGAACAGGGGCGAATGCGTTCAGCACGCGCTCATCGCGCGCCTTCAGCAGCGCTGGCAGCTCATGCTGAAGTGCCTGCACGTCGCGCTCGTGCAGGATTGCCATCGCGCGGAAGGCCCACTCGCGCAGCGCCTCTCCGCCCATGAGCGGCAGCAGTTGGGCGGCTCCTCCCAGGAATGCCCGCTGCAGGGACTGAACGAGGAGCACGTGCCCGGGACGCGCCGCCACCCGCGCCGCATGCCGCAGCAACTCGAACTCCACCTGCGCGCAGGTTTCCCCTGACTCCCAGCGCGCCGCGTCCTGGAGCTGGTAGCACGTGCTCCCCAGCCGGTCCAAGTCGAGGTCCGAGGCCCTCGCGCAGCAGTCGGCCAGAAGCTCCACCAGCACCTGCCGCTTGAGGCTGAAGTAGCCCTCCAGCAGCCACCGGGCATCCGGGTTGCTCGCGTCATGCAGCGCCAGCCCCAGGTTCTCCAGCGTCAGCGACTCATCCAGCGGCACCGCGCGCGTCTTGCGTCCGGGGCGCTGCACCACCAGTCCCCGCGCCGCCAGCCGCCGCAGCGCCTCACGGATGGTGCCCCGACACACCTCATAGCGGCGCGCCAGCTTCGCTTCGGAGCCGAATTGCCCGCTCGGATGCAGACGCCCCAGCGCGATATCGCGCTCGATTTGCGCCTCCACATAGGCCACGAGTCCTCGCCGTTCCATCCCCATTCCCCTTCCTCGTCCCAGCATCGCCATCCAACCACAGGGGTCTGACATGGACGTGCGGGCCCACCAATCCGTGTCATCGGATGGGCCGCAGTCCGGGACCCGGGCGGCGAAAACCTGTCCGACAGTCGGACAGGTTTTGAGGCAACCGGGCCCGGGCGGACGCCTCTGTCGGTGGTCCACATTGGCGACTGCGCGGGCGCGACTTCGTTCGCCTTCTGGCCAGGTGCGGTCTGGGGCCCATGCCGCGGAGGCCTGTCCGACTGTCGGACAGGTCTTGAGGCAACCGGCCCTGGGTGGGGACCTCCCTCCGTGGCCCCATCCTGGCTTCCGCGCAGGCACGCCGTCGCGGCCCACCGCCGCGCTTCGTGCGGCACGCGTCATCACGAGGACCATTGAATCGACGGGTTTGTTAACGAACCTCGGGCGACCTGCTTAGGATGCTCGCCGTCCTCTTCCTTCATGGAGCTTCGATGGTGCGCACCCGGCTCGTAGGTCTCCTGGCGTTGCTGTTCGTCGCGGTCCCCGGTGTGTCGGGGGCTCAGGATGCCGTGGCTCCGGCGGCGGTGGCTTCTGGCGATGAAGCGACGCATCAGGCACTGCGCGGCATCAAGCAGGACATGGAGGACGCGCTCAACAAGCAGGACCTGGACCGGTTGCTGTCGCACCTGCACCCGGACGTCGTGTTCTCCACCATGAACAACGATGTTCGCGTGGGGAAGGACGCCATCCGCGCGTACTACGCGGAGATGCTGGGCGGCCCGAACAGCGTCGTGAAGAAGGTCACCGCGAAGTTCGACGTGGATGCGCTCACTCGCCTTTATGGCAACTCGGGCGTCGCGTATGGCTCCTCGCTGGACCACTACATCCTGAACGACGGCACGGACCTCGTCGTCAATGGACGGTGGACCTGCACCCTGGTGAAGGAGGGCGACCAGTGGCTCATCGCCGCGTTCCACTACTCCACCAACGTGTTCGACAACCCCCTGCTCACGAAGGTGAAGAACGCCGCCATGGGCTTCGGTGCACTGGTCGCGGTCGCCGCGCTTGGGGCGGGGTTCTTCATCGGACGCCGGGGACGCCGGCCGGCGACGGTTTGAGCGCGAGCCGCATGGGCTGGCGCTGGCCGTAGGTGAGCGAGCGCCACAGCCACTCGGCCGGACCGAAGCGGAAGCGCGACAGCCAGGCGTGGCTGAGTGGAATCTGGATCGCGAACACCAGCAGGGTCAGCGCCACGCAATGTGACGGCGGCAGCTTTCCGATGAGCCCCAACCCCCAGCCGTCATACAGCCAGAGGCTCACGACCGTCTGAATCAGATAGTTGCTGAGCGCCATGCGCCCCACCGGGGCCAGGATGCTCAGCCATCTGCGCCAGCGCTCCGTCTGGAAGAGCAGGGCGAAGGCGGCCACGTAGGCCGCGGCGAGGCCCAGGTAGCCCATCTCCTGGATCGCGGACAGGGTGAACATCCAGTGGGCTTTCGACGGGTCCAACAACCCCGCGAGCCGCAGGTGCTGGACCACCACTCCCGCGCCATTTCCCAGCACGCCCAGCACCAGCCCCCAGCCCAGCATCTTCCGGTGCCAGGCGCGGTGGCGCTCCACGTCCTGGAGCAACAGGTGTCGGCCCGCGAGCAGCCCCAGCAGGAACCGGCCCAGGATGAAGATCATCCACAGCAGCCGCTTCAGCGTGGGCAGCATGTACTGGAGGAAGTGCGCGTTCGCTGCCTGCGTCGTCCAGAGCGAGTCGCTCTTGAGTCCGAGCAGCAGCTGCTCCCGCGTCTGGGCCTCCATGGCTTCCGTGGCCTTCGCGGCGTCGGCCGCCGCCTGAGCTCCGTGCAGCAGGATGGGTCCGAAGTGCAGGAGCGCCGGCACCAGTAACGGCACCACCACCACCGACAGGCCCACCCACGCCAGCAGCGTCCGGTCCGAACGGTTCCGGAAGAGGAGCAACGCGAAGCCCAGCAGGGCGTAGGTGGACAGCACGTCTCCCGCCCAGAGCGCCGTGAGATGCACCACCCCGATGCCCAGCAGCACCAATAGCCGCCGTGAGTACACCGGGACGACGGAGGCTCCGCGTGACTCGGCCCGTGTCAGCTGGATGGAGAACCCGAGCCCGAAGAGGAAGGCGAACAGCGTGACGAACTTCTGGTTCACGAAGAAGTGGTAGAGCGCCGTGACGGCCGCCTCGAAGGGTGGTGCCGCCAGTGCCTGGGTCTGCTCTCGCGGCATCAGGACCCGGCCGCTGAACCAGGCGAAGCTGTTCGACACGAAGACGCCCCACAACGCGAAGCCGCGCAGCACGTCCAGGAGCGGCAGCCGCTCGGAGGCATCCACCGGACGGGCGCTGGAAATGGAAGGGGAGGAGTCGGACATGCGTCCAGCAGATGCCTCCGCCTGCTTCGCGTCAACGCATGCACCGCGTCGTGCTCAGTGGCCTCGCTCCACGCGGATGGAGGCCGACCGCGCGTGTAGGACTCAGGAGATTTCGAGCACCGGCGCCTGGCGCAGGAAGGGCATGCGACGCGGCAGCTTCCGGGCCCAGAAGCCTTCCACCGACCTGTGGAAGAGGCGCAGCAGTGCTACGCCTTGCCTGCCTTCCAGCTGGGCCAGTTCCTTCGCGGAGCGGTCGAGCAGCGCGCGGGCTCGCTGGTACTCATCGCGCACCCAGGCCCGTCCGGCTTCCGCCCTGAGCAGTGATTCGAAGTCCTGGGGATCATGTCCCTGGGCGCGCACCTCCGTGGCGACGTCCTCGGGCACGTTGAAGAGTCCCTGAACCAGGTCCTCTTCCAGGTCGCGCATCACCGAGCACCATCCCAACGCCGCGAGCAGGGAAGGGGCGTCATCTGCTCGTACCTGCGCGTCCGCGACGTGCAGCATCAGGCTCACGGACAGCCGGAAGGTGTTTCCGAGTTGGGTCTGGAGCGTCGCCGCGTCCCACCAGTGCCCATCGCGCACCCGCTCCCGGTCCCGGCGCATGGTGCGGACCAGTTCGAACACCTGCTCGCGGGCCGCCGGTTCGGTCAGCTCCGTGAGCAGTACCCGGCCCAGTGAAACCGCGGTGTCGTGGAACTCCGTGGCGGGGCCTGGCGCTCCGGTCTCCATCGTGCGCAGGAGCGCGTCGATGGCGTCCAGCGGTTCTCCTCCGACGGGGCGGTCTCCATCCAGCACGTCATCCACCAGTTGGAGGAAGCAGAACCCCGCCCGTGCCCGTCGCGCCTTGCGCCAGCGTCCCAGCGACTGCTGATACAGCGCGAGCGAGATGAGCCCGTAACGCGGATGCCTGCGCGCGAAGCGGTACATCTCCCTCGCGCAGAGGGCTTCCACCCGCACGGCTTCGAGGAATGCTTCCTTCCGGACCCGGGGCGCCACGACACGCCACGTGCCCCAGGCGAGCAATGCTCCCGCGACCACGTCCACCAAATGGTGCTCGTGGATGAGCAGCGTGGACGCCGCGATGGCCAGGGCCCACAGCGCGAACACGGTGCTCGCCACCGGCCCTGAACGTTCGCGGTAGGCCAGGGCCGCCGTGCAGGCGAAGGCGACGTGGAGCGACGGCAGGTAGTTTCGCTCCAGGTTCATCGTATCAGCGGCCTGGAAGATGGATGCCCAGACTCCGGTGACGGCACGCGGCGGCCACGCGACCTCCACCGGCAGGACGAGGAAGCAGAGTGCTCCCAGCACCGTCTCCGCGCACAACGCCATCGCGAAGGGGAGCATCTGTCTCCACGTCCGGAAGATGAACAGGGACAGGAGCAACAGCACGTCCATGCTGACGTAGACGGCGGCCCAGCCAGGCATGAACGGGATGTGTTGCTCGAAGGGCAGGTCCACGCGCAGGCCGCCGGAATAGAAGCCTGTCACCCAGCTCGCGCCGCCGTACATCGCTAGGAAGAACAGCGCGAAACCGCACGTCATCGCGCCCGTGCGCTTCAGTTCATCCCACGCTGGCCAGCCGAAGAGTGGACCCTCCGTGTGCGCTTCCTTCTCCGCGGACGCGCTCATTTCGACTGCTCCGGGAACGGCCGGGGCCCGCGCCACATGGACAGCCAGATGCCCAGGAAGGATGGCCGGGGCACCCTCTCGTCCACGTAGCGGCCCAGGTAGAGCCAGGGCACCTGCGGGTACCGGTGGTGCGCCCGGTGGTAGTGGTAGTTGAGGAACACCCAACGCACTGGCGCCGCGACCTTCAGGTCCCATGCGCCTTCACGCACGTCCAGCGGCGACCACGCGTGGTCCGCGTACTGGAGCGAACTCCAGTTCACCGCGAACGCCGCGTAGCAAAGGGCCCACCCCACGAGCGTCAGGTCCAGCGCGTACGCCAGCCCTGCCTGGACGGCCACCATCCCCAGCACCTCCGCTCGGATGGCTGTCCCCGGTGCGTCCTCCAGCCGCCCCAGGTACGCGTCCGCGCCCGTCTGCTCCCCGTAGCGCGTTCCCGGTCCTCGCAGCCTTTGCAGCAGGCCTGGCGCGAGCGCGAACACCAGCGCTCCCAGCGGTACGAACAGCCAGTAGATGCCGGTCAGGATGACGTACCACTGCGCATACTTGAGGAAGCGGTGGTCGCCCGGGTGCAGGTAGTCGAACTGCTCGCGCGCGGAGCGGTTGTGCCGGTGATGCGTGAGGTGGAACGCGCGCTGCAACGTGAACGACGTGGGGAAGAACGTCGCCGCCAGCCGGCCCAGCATGTCGTTGAACCGCCGCGAGGGATGCAGCACTCCGTGCGTCGCTTCATGCAACAGCGAGAACACCGTGTTGTTCACGTAGGAGAACACCCCGGCCGCCACCAGCCGCACCCAGAGGGCCTCCGCGTGCGACGCCGTCCACAGGCCCAGCGCCCCCGCGCCCATCGCCGTGACGAGCAGCACCGCGTTGAGCGCGGCGGGGATCGGCGGAGCGTCATCGGCGCGCATCGTCCCCGTCCTCGGGCAGGCCCACGGCGAAGTCGAGCAGCTGGCGCATCACCGGGTCCGCCGTCGCCGTCGCGACGTTGAAGCGCATGCCGTCCAGCACGGACAAGTCGCGCCGCAAGAACGACGTGTAGAGCCACCGCGACACCCCGAGCACCATCGCCGCCGCGCCCGGAATCCGCCCCCGCCTCGCCGCGACGGCGAGCCGCACCGACGTCCCCTCCGCCACCGGCGTCAGGCTCGCGAGCAGCAGCCCCCTCGCCCGGCCCAGGTCGCTCTTCACTGAGATCAACGTCCCGCCGTGCAGCGTGAGCTCCACCCGGATGCGGTTGCCCGACAGCGCCTTCATCAGCCGGTCACTCGCGCCCGTGCCGATGACGCGCGACGTGTAGCGCAGCCGCAGGGTGTACCGGTCCGGCGTCTCCCAGGTCGGCGTGTCCCACAGCTCCCGGTGGTGCACCGTGCGCAGGTGGTCCAGGTCGAAAGAGTTCGCCGCGAGCGGCAGCCACGGACATCCCACCGTCACCGGAGGTCCTACGTTCCAGACGTGCTCCCCACCTCCCAGGTCGGGTGGGGGAAACAGCGCCTCCGGGCCGTTGAACACGAGCACCCCGCCGAAGCGCTCCTCCACCGGCCATGGCCGGGGCCCCGGCAGGGCGGACACGTCGCTTCGGCCGGGTACGGCTCGGCAGTGGCCCAATCCGTCGAAGTTCCAATGATGCAGTGGGCAGCGCAGCAGCTCGCCCTGGACGGTGCCGTGCTTCAGGTGCGCTCCCAGGTGGGGACAGTGCGCGGACAGGGCGTGGACCCGGCCCTGCTGGCTCCGGAACACCACCACCTCCTGGCCACCCACCTGAACGCCCATCGCGTGGCCGGGCCGCAGGGCCGCGGATGGAGCCACCAGGTACCAGGAGCGCGGGCGCGAGGGCCCGGGGAGATGGTCCGGAGCCACCCCGGCCAGGACGGGAACAACCATGCCCGGACCCTACCGGACCCGGTGTCTCCAGGGCCACGGGGGGCCGGTCGAGACTGGCTTTACGCCCGGGTTCCTGGTTTGTCAGGCGCTGGCGGAACCGGGCGCGCCGCCCCAACGGTGCGGGCCTGGGAAGGGACGTGTGACATGGCAGGCGATACTGCGGGCAGCAGTCGGGGCGGTTCGTTGCGGGGCAGCACGCTCCAGGTGGTGCAGTCCCTGGCGGCGCAAGGCGAGCCGGAACGCGCGGCGCAGCTCTACGAGGAGCTGGGCGCGGCGCAGCGCGAGCGGCTTCGCAAGGAGGCCGCGCAGGGATCGGTGAAGGAGCGCCACTGGCTGGTGGACGTGCTGCGCCGGGCGCGGGACTTCACGGGCGCGGCGCGGCTCCTGGACGGCAGCGGTGACGACGTGTCCGTGGCGGACCTGTACGCGCAGGGCGGTCAGCACGTGGCGGCCGCGGAGGCGTATCTGCGCGCAGGCGAGGTGGAGCGCGCCGCGGCGGCCTTCGAGCGGGGTGGGGCGCTGGAGCGCGCGCTGGAGGTCTACCGGGGCCTGGGCGCCCGCGAGTCCATGGCGCACTGCCTGGTCCGCCTGGGCCGCCCCTTCGAGGCCGCGGACCTCTACCAGGAGCTGGGACAGGCCCACGCGGAGGCCGAGGCCCTGGGGGGGGTGCTCGCGGAGGATCCTCGCTACGTCGAAGCCGTGCTGCGCACGTGCAAGGTGCTGGATGCCGGCGGCTTCACGCACCGGGCGCTCGCGGTGCTGGCGGACGCGTTGAGCAGCTCCGATCACCTGCGCGCGGATCCCGTGCTGGTGACGGAGAAGGCGCGGCTCCTGCGGCGCATGGGCCTGGACGTGGAGGCGGAGGCGCTCCTCGCGCGGCTGGCCGCGGGCGCGACCGTGCCGGAGGCCAGCGGCTACCGCTTCCTCAAGGCCATTCCCATCTTCGGCGAGCTGCCGTTGGAGGACATGAAGGACCTGTACCGCCTGGCGCGGCCCGTGACGACCACGCCGGGCACGGTGCTGCTGGAGAAAGGCGCTCCCGGCACGGGCCTGCTCGTGCTGCTGGAGGGCACCGTGGACGTCTACTCCGGCAATGAGCCCAACGCGCGGCACCTCAACACGCTGGGGCCGGGCTCTTTCCTGGGGGAGATTTCACTCGTGCAGGACGGCCCCGTGTCCGCGAACGTGCGCGCGAAGACGGCCGTGCGCGCGCTGCGCATCACCCGCGAGAGCTTCCAGCACTTCCTGGCCACGCACGACGCGGCCTCGCTGCACATCTACCGGCTCTTCACGCAGAACCTCGCGGCGCGCGTGCGGGCGCTGAGCGGCTGATCGCGGCCGTGCCCCCAGCGGGCCGTGCTTGCTACGGTCCCGCACCATGGGTGATTCGACAAGGCCTGAGAGCGCACGCAACGTGCGCGTGTCCGCGGAGTCCTGGAAGCAGTGCGCGGCGCTCCAGGGGAGGAATGTCTTCCTCGACGCGGTCCTCCTGAAGGGGCCCACGAAGGCGGGCGAGCTCCAACTGGAGCTGCCGGAGTCGACGCGGTTGCTCGGCTACGAGCGGTCGGAGAAGGAGTACCTCGCGTTCCTCCGCACGGTGGAGCCCTTCCTTCCGCGCACGCCCGCATCCGGGTACCGCTCGTGGGGGGAGGCCCTCTTCGAGTCAGAGGCCCAGGCTCGCTGGCACGTCACGTTCGTCTTCGGCACGAAGCCCCAGGTGCGCGTACGTCGCGCGGCCTGGCTGGACGTGAGCCTCAAGGACGCGAAGCCCCTGGCGGCGCCGAAGAAGCCCGCGGGCGGCAAGGGCGAGGTGCTCTACGCGCACGAGGATGGCCGGTTCCAGGGGGTTCGGGTCGCTCGCCACGTGCTCAACGTCCGCAAGGGCGACCTGGGGACCAAAGGGCGCACGTCCTCCAAGCGCTTCGCGCATGAGTGGCAGTCGAAGGCCGCCGCGGACCGGCTGATGAAGAAGCTGCGCGCGGAAGGCTTTACCCGCCGCAAGGCCTGAAGCAGGGCCAGCAGGTCGGGCACGGCCGCGTCGGTGATGCCGCGGCACCACCACAGCGCGAGCCACTGGAGCGCGACCCACGGACGCAGGTGCATGAGCGCCCGGTCCGTCACGCCCGTGTCGGAGAGGCTCAGCCTCCGCGGGCCGCTCAGGTGGGGGACGTGGCGGAGTTGCTCATCCGTCACCTGCGTCTGCGTGAGCTCCAGCGCGTCCAGGTCGCCGGGTTGGAGCCGCGACAGGAAGGAGAGGTCGCGCGCCGCGGTGGACTCCACGAGGAGCCTGGGCGCGCAATCGTCCGGCACGGGGATGTCGCCCCTCGCGTCTCCGAGCAGGATTCCGTGCGGCATGTCGGGCCACTGGGGCCCTCGGGCCCGGAGCCAGCCCACGGAGCGGTCGGAGGGAAAGCGCAGGATGCGTGAGGGCGTCATGCGAGCACTCCAGCCCCGCCCGTGAGGAAGCAGGCGAGCGCGACAAGGGGGCCTTTCACCGGACCCCGGTCCATCCCCATCCTCCTGGACAACCCCCCTGTCCGGAAGGATGCCCCGATGGCTTCAATCGACGCACTGAGGCAACACGCTCGCGCGAACTGGCGCACGTGGTTGGCGTGGGTGGCCACGCCCGTCGCCGCGCTGCCGCTCCTGGGGGTGGGCGGCCTTCGCC
>NZ_RAWF01000026.1:0-52129 GCF_003612075.1 Corallococcus sp. CA041A | reverse complement strand
GTAGGGGGGTGAGGAGCACAGAGCGCACGAACCGTCGGGTGGGGACGGTTTCCGAGGAGCCAGGGGCGGAGTACCGCCTCTTCGACGACATGCCCCTGGGCATGTTCGTGCTTCGGGACGGCCTGCTCATCCATTCAAACGCGGCCCTTTCCCGCCTGATGGGCGTGGAGCGAGAGCAGCTGTCGGGCAAGCCCGTGACGGCGCTCCTGTGGGAGCCGGGACCGTTGGAGGACCCAGCGGATCGGCTCGCGCGGAGGCTGGGTTCGTCGCCCGTGGCGGGCACCTACGAGGCGTGGCTGGCCGTGGGCAACGAAGGGCTCCGCGTGGAGCTGACGGTGCATCCGCATGCCAGGGATTGGGTGGTGCAGGTGCGCGACGTGACGTCCCGCGTCCGGCGCCGCACGGTGCTGCGGCGGCTGGCGGAGCTGGGCAGCGCGGTGCGCGCGCTGCACTCCGAGGACGCGGTGCGCGAGGAGGTGTTCCGGGGGCTGGAGGCGCTGGAGCTGGGCTTCGCGTGGCTGACGCCCCGGGGTGTGGGCGTGGAGCTGTCCGTGGCGGGACTGTCCCCCCGGCTGGTGCCGCACGCGCCGTCGCTGGGAGGTCGCGTGCGGGTGGAGACCCCTGGCGGCTGGGCGCCCGCGCTGGTGCGCACCTGGCGCGAGGGCGATGCGTGGATGGAGGACCTGGGCGTGGAGGCGTCCCGCTTCGTGTCCGAAGCGCGCATGGACGCGGTGCTGGCGGTGTTCCGGCGCGTGGAGACGCACCGGGCGGTGGGCGTGCGCATCGACGTGGAGAACGCGCCCACGGCCATGCTGGTGCTCGCCTCCGACTGGCTGAGCGAGGAGGACGTGGCCGCGGTGCGGCTGTTCGGCCAGCAGGTGTCCTCCGCGCTGGACGCGGCGCGCACCATCCAGCGGCTGAGCGTGCGCGCGACGGCGCTCACCGCGTTGGGACGGCTGGCGTCACAGGCCGCGTCCGCGCCCCACCCGCGCGCCTTCTTCGGCTCCGGCACGGAAGAAATCTCAGGCCTGCTGGGCTGCGACGCCGTGTGCCTGCTCCTGCCCGCGGACACGCGGCACGAGTCGGGCGAGGCCCTGGAGCTCGTGTACGCGCGCGGCCTGTCCGAGGACGCGGTGGCGCGCGTGCGCCGCGCGCGGCTGGGGTCGCTTCCCCGTCCGGGCGGGATGCCGGACGCCGTGCAGGTGCTGGACGCGGAGACGTGTCCCGCGCCCACGCGCGACGCGCTCCGGGCGCTGGCGTTCCAGACGCTGGTATCGGTGCCGCTGCGGGTGCGCTCGCGCGGCGTGGGCACGTTGAGCGTGCTGTTCCACGCGCGCCGCCGGCTCACCGCGCTGGAGGTGGAGACACTCCAGGCCATGGGCACGCACTTCGCGGCTGCCATCGAGTCCCACCGGCTGCTGGACGAGGTGCGCGGCCGGGCGGAGGACCTGGCGCTGATGCACGAGGTGGGCAAGGCGCTGGCGGCCACGCTGGAGCTGGACCGGCTGCTGGCCACGGGCGTCACCAGTCTGGCGCGCATCGTGGACGTGCCGGACGCGTACGTGCTTCTGCCGGATGCCCAGGGGAAACAGCTCGCCATCCGCGCGGCGACGGGCAGCCACCCGGAGCTGGTGGGGCGTCACGTGTCGCTGGACCCGTCGGAGAATTCGCTCGCGGGCCTGGTGTTCCGCACGCGCCAGCCGCTCCGCGTGGAGGACGCGAGCCTGGAGGTGCGGGCGGACGACGAGCTGCGCCGCGCCGCGGAGGCCCAGTCGTACATGGTGCTGCCGCTCGCCGTGCACGACCAGATGGTGGGCGTAGCGGTGATGGTGGAGACGCGCCGGCCCCGCCGCTTCACGCCCGCGGAGCTGGAGCGCGCGGACGCCATCGCCAATCAGCTATCGCTGGCGCTGGAGGGCGCGCGGCTGGTGGAGGACCTGAAGCAGAGCTACGCGGAGCTGGCGCGCGCGCAGGAGCAGCTGGTGAACCGCGAGCGGCTGGTCGCGCTGGGCGAGCTGTCCGCGGTGGTGGCCCACGAGGTGCGCAACCCCCTGGGCGCCATCTTCAATTCGGTGGCCACCATCCGCCGCATCATCGGTCCGGAGAATCCGGCCATCCCGCTGGTGGACATCGTGGGGGAGGAGGCGGACCGGCTCAACCGCATCGTCGCGGACCTGCTCACGTTCGCGCGGCCTCCGTCGCCGCACCTGTATCCGGTGTCGGTGACACAGCTGTTGGAGGAGGCGGTGGGCAGCGCGCTCGCCGACGTGGGCGGCACCTCGCCGTCCCAGGTGCGGGTGGAGTGGGTGATGGAGGAGGACGTGCCGACGGTGACGGTGGACGAGCGGCTCATCCGCCAGTGCTTCCTCAACGTGGCGCTCAACGCCGTGCAGGCCATGATGCCCCAGGGCGGCACGCTGCGCGTGATGGCGCGCAAGGCGTGGATGGACCGGGCCGGCGTGCAGGTGGAGATCAGCGACACGGGGCCGGGCATCCCGGCGGAGCTGCGCGCGCGCGTCTTCGAGCCCTTCTTCACCACCAAGGCGCAGGGCACCGGGCTGGGGCTCGCCGTGGTGAAGCGCATCATCGACTCACACGTGGGCCAGGTGTCGCTGGACGCGCCGGAGACGGGCAAGGGCACCATCTTCCGCCTCTTCCTGCCGCTGGAGCCGCCGGTGGCGCCGAACCTGCCCCTGACGGGCGCCTGACGAAGAGGCGCGCGCTCAGGTGCCGCCTTCGCCGCCGCCCAGGAAGAGCCACATCACGCCGAAGCCCAGGCCGCACGCCAGGGCCACCACCACGAGCATGGCCCAGAAGCGGTACTGAGGCGGGATGGGCCACAGACCCTGGAGCGGGTTGCCCCCCTTGGACTTCACGGGCTTCTTCTTCTTGGTGTTGCGCTTCTCGGCGGCGAGCTCGGCTTCGCGGCGCTTCAGCTCCGCTTGCCGGAGCGCCTCGGAGATGTCCATGTCGTAGCCCACGAGCGTTTCGCGCGTCTTGGTCCGCACCTGCATGGGGCGCGTCTCATGGGGCCGCTCATTCACGACGGGGGCCTGGCGGCGAGGGACTTCCTTGGGCGGGACGTAGGGGGTCGCCTTCTCGTCCAGGTAGGCCGGCATGTTGCCCGTCGTCTGGGACAGGGCTCCGAAGATCTTCGCGGCCTCCAGGGCCTCGGTGGCTTCGCCCGCGCCCTGCGGCGACCAGGGCACCGGCAGCTCGTCCTGGGACATGGGGCGGGTGGCGTCCGGGAACGCCTCGGCGGGACGCGCCTGGGGGGCGGCCCCCACGGAGGTGGCGGGACGCGACTGCGGCGCGGGTCCCACGGAGGTCTGGGGACGAGGCTGGGAGGCAGGGGCGCGCGGCGCCGCGTTCGCCTTGGGGCGGCCGGGCTTTTCGACGTCGGTGCTCTCTTCTTCCGCGTCGTCCGTGCTGGGGCGCGCAGCCATGGGCGAGGAACCAGCGCCCTCGGTGGCGTCTTCCTCGCCGGAGCCCGGAGTCCAGCCACCCTTGCCGGTGGCGGGCAGACCCGTGGCGCTCTTGCGCGTGGGCCGCTCGTTGGTGGTGGAGTCCTCACTGCCTGCGCCAGGAGTCCAGCCCGGGCGCGAGGGGCGGTTCTGCATCGGTGAGTCCTCCGGGGCCGGGGGGGGCCCCTCACTGTGAGACGCTCGAAGGTGTGTAACGGAGTCTTTCGCGTCCGGGCCCGGATTCCAATCCGGCCGGGACGGTTCTTCCGCCGGAGCCTGCCTGCCCGCGGGGGTGCGCTCCCCCGGGTCGGTGGTGTCCTCGGAGCCCGGGCCCCCACGGGATTCCAGCGGGCCGGGAACCTCCTGGGAGGTGGCCTCGTCCTCGCCCGGCCCGGGCGTCCACTGGAGGTCCACCGCCGGTGCCGGCGGGGCCTTGCCCACCTCCGGGGTCTGGGGAGGAAGTCCTGGCGTGGTGGGCTCCGCGGCGCCGATGCCTGGCAGCCAGGCATCCATGGTGATTTCCAGGTTGTGCAGCCGCGCCGGAGGCGCCTTGCGCGGCAGCTCCGACGCGTCGCCAGACTCCTCCTGGAGCCTCTTCGCCTCCGCCGCCGCGCGCAGCGCCTGCTCCACCTGCGTCGCGTCCAGGGCCTCGGTCTGCTGCCCCACGCTGGCGTACTCCGGCGGTGGCGGCTTCGCGGCGTTACGCGCTCCGGTCTCCGGGCCCGCTCGCGTGCTCTCCGGCGGCCTCGGCTTCGCGGCGCCCAGCGCTCCGGTCTCCGGGCCCTCCGCCCGCCGCAACTTCGCCGCGTCCAGCGCCTCCGTCGCGATGTCCTCCTGTGCTCGGAGCCCCTCCGCCGGATCCATGGTCCCGGGGGGCGCGAGCACGGACGGGAACTCCTGACGCGTGTTCGCGCGCTCGGGCTGCTCGCGCAGCAGGTCGTCCAGCATCTGCTGCTCGATGACCTTCTCGCGCGGGAAGGCCGCGGACATCAGCCGCACCAGGTCCTGATCCGTCACGTTGGGCGCCAGCTTCTCCTTCAGCGCGCCCAGCGCCTCCGCCATGGCCGTCGCCGTGGGGAAGCGGTCGTTCGGCTCGGATGCCAGCGCGCGCGCCAGGAACGCGTCCACCGCGCGCGGCAGGTCCGGCCGGTAGTGCCCTGCCGGCTCCCACTGCGGATAGGCCGCGCGCCGCCAGCGCTCCAACGGGTCGCCCCGCTGCGACAGCGGCTTCCACGAGAACAACTCCCACAGCACCACGCCCACCGCGTACAGGTCCGCGCGCCGATCCACCGTGCGCTTGCGGGCCTGCTCCGGCGCCATGTACGTGAGGTTGCCAATCACCACGCGCGGCGCCGTCTGCTGCTCCTTCAGCGTGGACTGCGCCGCGCCGAAGTCGATGATCTTCACCTCGCCCGCGTAGCTCACGCACACGTTCGCGGGGGACAGGTCACGGTGCACCAGGTGCAGCGGGTGCCCTTCCTCATCCGTCGCGTCGTGCGCGTACGCCAGGCCCTCGCACAGCCGGATGCCCATCTGGAGCAGCGGGCCCAGGGGCATCATCCGCTGGCGCTGACGCAGGCGGTACGCGAGCCGGCTGAGCGTCTTGCCCAGCACGTACTCCATGGCGAGGTACAGCTGCCCGTCCACCTCGCCCATCGCGTACACGCGCGCGATGTTCGGGTGCGCCAGCCGCACCACCACGCGGGCCTCGTCGCGGAAGCGGCCCACGAACTGCCGGCTGTCCACGAGCCCCGGCAGCACCTTCTTCACCACGACCGCGCGCCCCACGCCCTCCTCGCGCGCGAGGAAGACCTCCCCCATCCCCCCGGCGCCAATGCGGCGCACGAGGGTATAGGGACCGAAGCGCACGGGCCCGGTCAGGGCCTCTGGTTCAACGGGCGTCGCCAAGCGCGCGGAACGCCTTGCGAGCCGCGGCGAGCACGTGCGCCACCTCCGGCTCGCCGATGGCCAGCGAAATGAACGCCGCCTCGAACTGGCTGGGCGGCAGGTACACACCTTCCTGAAGCATCGCGTGGAAGAAGCGCCCGAACTTCGCCGTGTCCGCCTTCTTCGCGGACGCGTAGTCGAACACCGGCTCCGACGTGAAGAACACCGTGATCATGCTGCCCACGCGGTTCACCGTCACCGGCACGCCCGCCGCCTTCGCCTCCGCGCGGAAGCCCTCCTCCAACAGCAGGCCCAGCTGCTCCAGCCGCGCGTACGTCCCCGGCGCCGCCAGCGCCTTCACGCACGCCAGGCCCGCCGCCACCGCCACCGGGTTCCCGGACAGCGTGCCGGACTGGTACACGGGCCCCTCCGGCGCGACCTTCGACATGATGTCGCGCCGGCCGCCGTACGCGCCCAGCGGCATGCCGCCGCCCACCACCTTCGCCATGGTGGTCAGGTCCGGCTTGAGCCCGTACAGCTCCTGCGCGCCGCCGCGAGCGAGCCGGAAGCCCGTCATCACCTCATCCAGCACGAAGAGCACGCCGTGCTTCTGGCAGAGCTTCTGCAGCCCTTCGAGGAAGCCGGGGCGCGGCACCAGCACGCCCATGTTGCCCACCACCGGCTCGATGATGGCGCAGGCGATGTCCTTGCCCTTCTCGTTGAAGATGCGCTCCACGGCCTCCAGGTCGTTGAAGGGCGCGGTGAGCGTGAGCGACGCCAGCGCGGACGGCACGCCCGGGGAGTCCGGCAGGCCTAGCGTCTCCACGCCGCTGCCCGCCTTCACGAGGAACGGGTCACCCGCGCCGTGGAAGCAGCCTTCGAACTTGAGGATGTAGTCGCGGCCGGTGAAGCCGCGCGCCACGCGGACGGCGGCCACCGTGGCCTCCGTGCCACTGGACACCAGGCGCACCTTCTCCACCGAAGGCACCGTGGCGCAGAGCAGCTCCGCGAACTCCACCTCCGCGGCGACGGGCGCGCCGAACGTGGTGCCGCGCCGGGCGGCCTCCACGATGGCCTCCACGATGGGCGGGTACGCGTGGCCCAGGATGAGCGGGCCCCAGCTGCCCACCAGGTCCACGTAGCGGTTGCCGTCCACGTCGGTGAGCCACGCACCGGAGCCTTCCTTGAAGAAGACGGGGTCGCCTCCCACGCCACGGAAGGCACGCACCGGAGAGTTCACGCCGCCCGGGATGCGCGCCTGCGCACGGGCGAAGAGGGCCTGGCTTTGAGCGTGTTTCATGCCGGTGGGCATAGCACGCGCCGGACGCGCGTCCCTGCCCCGAGTGGCCCTCCGATGTCGCCTTTTCACCCCAGAGCGGACGCCTGCCTGGCTGACCGGGGCGCTCTCGCAACGTAGGGAATTCACGTGCGTCGCCAGGGACCTGGAAGATACTGGCGGACACGATGTCCCACAGGTCCCGACGAAAGCACCGATGAGAATCGAGCGCATCGAGGTCAAGAACTTCCGTGGATTCGCGTCGCGAGCCTTCGAGTTCTCGCCCTCGTTCAACGTGCTCATCGGCGACAACGGCACGGGGAAGACGGCCATCCTCGACGCGCTCTCCATCGCGGCGGGCGCCATCTTCCTGGGGCTGGAGGGCGCCACGCCTCCCGGCATCCATCGCGATGACGTGCGGCGCGTGATGCACACCGCGGGCGAGGTCCCCACGCTGGAGGCCCTCTACCCCGTGGAGGTGCGCTGCAAAGGCCTCATCGAAGGGAAGAGCCTGGAGTGGGCGCGGACGCTCGAAGGCCCCAACAAGCACACCACCCATGGACAGACATCCGACCTGTCCAAGCGGACGCTGTCCTGGCGTTCGCAGGTGCGCAAGGGCAAGGACGTCGCCCTGCCGCTCATCGCCTACTACGGGACGGGACGCCTCTGGCTGCAACGCCGGGCCCGCCAGTCCACGGCGTCGGATGGAGCCAGGGTCCTCAAGCCCCGCTCGCGGTTCAGGGGCTATCACGGGTGCCTCGACCCCTCCTCCAATCACAAGGACTTCATCTCCTGGTTCAAGACCATGGAGTTGATCCAGCTCCAGGAGGGGCGCGCGCTCGGCACGTTGGGCGCGGTGAAGCACGCGCTTCGCGAGTGCATGCGGGACTGGACGGACGTCCGCTACGACCTGCGGCTGGGCATGCTGGTCGCGAGCAAGAAGGACGGCGCCCAGCTGCCCTTCGACATGCTGAGCGACGGCGCCCGGAGCATGCTGGCCATGGTGGGCAACATCGCCTACCGCACCGCCACCCTCAATCCGCACCTGCGTGAGCAGGCGCCCTCCCAGACGCCGGGCATCGTCCTCATCGACGAGTTGGACCTGCACCTGCACCCCAACTGGCAACGCGAAGTGGTGGACGACCTGCGCAAGGTCTTCCCCCAGATGCAGTTCGTGGCCACGACCCACTCGCCCTTCATCATCCAGTCGCTGCGCGAGAACGAGCTCATCAACCTGGATGATCAATCCCGCGAGACGCTCCCCAGCCGGAGCATCGAGGACATCGCACAGGAGGTGATGGGCGTGGACCTTCCCCAGCGCAGCCATCGCCATCAGGTGATGATGGAGGCGGCGCGGAAGTACTACGCGGCGCTGGAGCAGGCGAAGGGCTCCAAGGGCAAGGAACTCCAACGCCTCAAGCAGGAGCTCGACGAACTCTCCGCGCCCTTCAGCGACGACGTCGCCTACCACGCCTTCCTGGAGATGCAGCGAGGCAAGGCCGGGCTCCCCGGAGACGAATCGTGAGGCCCGTGGAGCGGGGGGACTGGCCCGTCGACGGCGAGGGCGTGCGCCGGACCTTCTCCGATTACCCGGAGGCGCGCGGCGCCCTCATCGAGCGGATGGGTGAGTACTGCTCGTTCTGCGAGGGCCGGATGAACGCCAGCCTCGCCGTGGAGCACATGCTTCCCCAGGAGCATCACCCCGGGCTCGCGCGGGAGTGGCACAACTTCCTGCTCGCCTGCGTGAACTGCAACAGCACCAAGAGCGCCAAACGCATCCGCCTGGGGAGCTACTACTGGCCGGACCGCGACAACACGGCCCGGGCCTTCGTCCACGCCGCGGACGGAGTCGTGACCGCGGCGCCGAACCTGAGCCCCCAGGAGCGGCGTCGCGCGGAGCGGACGCTTCAGCTCACGGGGCTCGACAAGCTGCCGCCCCACCACCCCAGGGCCAGCGACCGCCGCTGGCAGCATCGCAGGGAGGCGTGGGCACGAGCGGAAGAAGCCCGGGACTGCCTCGCTGCCTCCGACACGCCCCACATGCGGAGGCTGGTCATCCGGCAGGCCACGGCGCTGGGCCATTGGTCCATCTGGATGACTGTCTTCGCGGCGGACGCGGACATGCGCCAGCGGCTCATCGCCGCGTTCACCGGCACCGCCAGGGCCTGCTTCGATGCGGCCACCCGGCCCGTCCCCCGTGCGGACGGCGCGCTTTAGCCTGCGCACCTACACGCTGGCGCGGTTATAGCGACCGCATGCGCATCCTCCACACCATGCTCCGGGTCGGCGACCTGGAGAAGTCGCTCGACTTCTACACCCGCGTCATCGGCATGAAGCTCCTGCGCCGCCAGGACTACCCGGACGGCCGGTTCACGCTCGCCTTCGTTGGCTACGGCCCGGAGGACACCCACCCGGCCCTGGAGCTCACCCACAACTGGGACACGGCGAAGTACGAGCTGGGCTCCGCCTACGGCCACATCGCCCTGGGCGTCAGCGACATCCACGCCACCGCCAACGCCATCCGGCAGGCCGGCGGCAAGGTCGTCCGCGAGCCCGGCCCCATGAAACACGGCACCACCGTCATCGCCTTCGTGGAGGACCCGGACGGCTACAAGGTGGAGCTCATCCAGCAGAAGGCCTGACCCATCCGTGGCGCCCCCAACAACCGGGGCGCCCTCCCGTGAACCCGTGGACACGGGCGGCATGGGCAGGCAGGCGGACGCGATTTCCACACGATGTTTCGCGCCTTCCGCTCGCCGCGCCCCCTGCGGGGGTGTAGAGAGGCCCGCGCGCGATGCAGCGAGGCGCGCACCCTCCCCCTCTTCTTTCGAGGCCGTCGTCATGGTGGAGAGTCCCCAGAGCCAGAACGCGCTGTCCCCCGACGAGCTTCACGAGGCGTGGGCCGTGCTCTCCATGGACGAGCGCCTGGAGGGGTTCCGCCTGCTGCCCGCGGCGGTGGCGGACGACTTCTTCCTGGGCCTCACCGCGCGCGAGCAATCCGAGCTCATCCTCAGCCTCCCCCAGGGCGAGCGCCGCACCTGGGTCCGCCTGCTCCCCCCGGACGACCTGGCCGACCTGGTCCAGGCCGTGGAGCCGGAGCAGGTGGACGCCATCCTGTCGCAGCTGGACGACGCCAGCCGCCGCGAGGTGAACGTCCTGCTGGCTTACTCGGAGGACGACGCCGGCGGTCTCATGAACCCGCGCTTCGCCCGCGTGCGCCCGGACATGAGCATCGACGAGGCCATCGGGTATCTGCGCAAGCAGGCGCGCGAGAAGGTGGAGACCGTCTACTACGCGTACGTGCTGGACGCCGAGCAGCGGCTGCAGGGCGTGCTGTCCCTGCGCCAGCTCTTCCAGGCCGCGCCGGACAAGCGCGTGGCGGACGTGATGATCCGCGACGTCATCACCGTGGCGGAGAACACGGACCAGGAGGCGGTGAGCCGCACCTTCTCCGAACACAGCTTCATGGCCATGCCCGTGGTGGACGAGCAGCGGCGCATGAAGGGCATCGTCACGGTGGACGACATCGTGGACGTGGTCCAGGAAGAGGCCACGGAGGACATCCAGAAGGTCGGCGGTATGGAGGCCCTGGACGCGCCCTACTTCGACGTGGGCTTCCTGGCGATGCTCAAGAAGCGCGCCGGCTGGCTGATGGTGCTCTTCCTGGGGGAGATGCTCACCGCCACGGCCATGGGCTACTTCGAGCATGAGATTGCTCGCGCCGTCGTGCTGAGCCTCTTCATCCCGCTCATCATCAGCTCCGGCGGCAACTCCGGCAGCCAGGCCACCACGCTCATCATCCGGTCGCTGGCGCTGTCGGAGATGCGGCTGAAGGACTGGTGGCGCGTGGCCCGGCGCGAACTCAGCACGGGCCTGGCGCTGGGCGCGATCCTGGGAGTCGTGGGCTTCACCCGCGTGATGGTGTGGCAGGGCCTGTTCCACAGCTACGGCGAACACGCATTCCTCATCGGCATGACGGTGGGCGTGTCCCTGGTGGGCGTGGTCATCTTCGGCACACTGTCCGGTTCCATGCTGCCGTTCATCCTCCGGCGCGTGGGCTTCGACCCCGCGAGCGCGTCCGCGCCCTTCGTGGCCACGCTGGTGGACGTGTCCGGACTCGTCATCTACTTCACGGCCGCGAGCCTCTTCCTGAGCGGAACCCTGCTGTAGTCGGCGACGCTCCCGGGACCCATGATTCCCACCACCCGTCGGCGCACGCTCACCCTCGCGGCGCCCGAAGCCCCCGGCCGTCCCGCGCACGTCTCCGCCGCCAGTGGTCTGGTGCGCGCGGGGGACTGGCTCTACGTCGTCGCGGACGACGCGCTCCACCTCGCGGTGTTCCCCGCGGCCGGAGACGCGCCGGGCCACACCGTGCGCCTCTTTCCCGGAGAGCTTCCGGCAGGACACGCGGAGCGCAAGGCTGCGAAGCCGGACCTGGAGGCGCTGTGCAGGCTGGGTCCGTCCGCGTCCTTCGCGCACGGGGCGCTCCTGGCCCTGCCCTCGGGGTCCACGCCCGCGCGGCGCCGGGCGTCGGTGCTGCCCTTGAACGCGGACGGGACGCTCGCGGGCGAGCCGCGCACGGTGGACTGCACGTCGCTCTACGTGCAGTTGGAGCGCGAGCTGGTGGCGCTCAACGTGGAGGGCGCGGCGGTGGCGGGCAAGCGGCTGCGGCTGCTCAACCGGGGCAACGGCGAGGGCGGCGTGGACGCGCTGGTGGACCTGGACCTGGACCGCGTGCTGGCCAGCCTGGACGTGGGCGTGATGGGGCCGGAGGCCGTGCGCACCGTGCGGCGGTGGGAGCTGGGTGAAGCCAACGGCGTCCGGCTGTCCTTCACGGACGCGTCGCCGCTGCCGGACGGGCGCGTGGTGTTCACCGCCACGGCGGAGGCGTCTCGCGACCGCGTGGCGGATGGGCCGTTGAAAGGTTCGGCGGTGGGCGTGCTCGCGCCAGATGGCACGCCCGTGTACCTGGACGCGGTGGACGTGCCCGTGAAGCTGGAGGGCGTGGACGCGCGCGTGGAGGGTGGCCGCGTCCACGTGCTGCTGGTGGCGGACGCGGACGACCCGTCGGTGCCCGCGCCGCTCCTGGAAGCCGCGTTGCCCGTGCCGGGCTGAAGCGCCTGGCGCGCCGCCAGCGTCGCGGCGAGGCCTTGCGCCTCACGCCGGCATCGTGGCGCCTTCGCTTGTTCAGCCGCCGCGCTTCACCAGCAGCGGCCCGAAGGCCTGCGCCACCGGCATCATGGAGACGACGTTGATGTTCACGTGCGCGGGGCGAGTGGCCACCCAGTACGCCGTGTCCGCGACGTCCTCGGGCGTGAGCGGCTGGGTCTTGTCGTAGAGCGCGGCGGCCTTCGCCTCGTCGCCGCGGAAGCGCACGTGGGAGAACTCCGTGCCGCCCAACAGCCCCGGCTGGATGTCCGTGACGCGCACCGCGGTGCCGTGCAGGTCCGCGCGCAGGTTGAGCGTGAACTGATGCACGAACGCCTTCGTCGCGCCGTACACGTTGCCGCCGGGGTACGGGAACTCGCCCGCGATGGAGCCGATGTTGATGACGTGCCCCCGGTCGCGCGCCACCATGCCCGCGAGCGCCTCACGCGTGCAGTACAGGAGGCCCTTCACGTTGGTGTCCACCACCACGTCCCAGTCCTCCAGCCGCGCCGCCTGCGCGGGCTCCAGCCCCAGCGCGAGCCCCGCGTTGTTCACCAGCACGTCCACCTGCGCGAAGTCCGCCGGCAGCGAGGCGAACGCCGCCTTCACCGCCGCCTTGTCCGTCACGTCCAGCGTCACCGGCAGCAGCCGTTCGCCCAGCTCCGCCTTGAGCGCGTCCAGCCGGTCGCTCCGCCGTCCGGCGGCGATGACCCGCGCGCCCTCCTTCACGAAGCGGCGCGCGATGGCCTGCCCGATGCCCGCCGTGGCCCCTGTCACCAGCACGATCATGTGAATGCCTCCCACGCGAGAAGGGCCGCTTGCGCCCCGTCAGGGCATGGCCCGGCCGTTACATGGCACGCGGGAGGAACGGGCGCACGCGAATGCGCCCGACGGAACAACGTCAGTCGCCGCGGTCGCGGGCGGCCTCTTCGGCGCTGCCGCCCATGGCTTCCACGGAGGTGCGCGCCTGCTTGCTGCGGTCGAACGCCACCTCCTTCTTGCCAATCCCCTCCACCGTGAGGTTGGCCAGGCGGCGGCGTGCCCGGGTGATGGCGTCCTGCACCAGCGACGGGTCGGGGTGCGTCTTCAAGCACTCCACCCAGGTCTCGATGGCCTTCTCGTTGTCGCCCGCGTCCGCGCGCAGTTTGCCCATCTCGAAGAGGGCGTGCGGCGCCAGCTCCGAGTCCGGGAAGCGCGTGCGCAGGTCCGCGTACGTCTTCAGCGCTTCCTGGCGCTTGCCGTCCACCATGGCCAGGGCCTGCGCCTGGAGGAAGAGCGCGTCGTCCACGTAGGGGCTGGTGGCGAAGCGGTCCGGCAGCTTCTTCGCCTCCAGCTCGCACTGCGGATAGTCCTGGAGCTCGAAGTACGTCTTGGCCACCTGGTACTGCAGCTCCGCGCCCTGCGGCGGGTTGCGGTGCAGCGCGGCGGTGAGCTGATCAATGGAGCCGCGCAGGTCGCGGTAGTGCACCCGCAGCAGCTCCGCCAGGATGATGCGCGCCTCCAGCGACTCCGGCGCCTCCGGGCACTGCTGGATGAGCTGGCGGTAGACGCTCACCGCCTCCTTCACCTTGCGCTGCTCCAGCCAGTACACGTCCGCCGCGCCCTTGAGCGCCCGGGCGCGCATCACCAGCGCCTCCGGGGTCTCGTCGCGCAGCAGCATCTCGTAGGCCTTGCGGTACTCCACCAGCGCTTCGTCCGGACGCTTCTCGAAGATGGCGTCGCGGGCGCGCTGCATGTGGTCCACCGGCTTGTCGCGGCAACCCGTGACGGCGAGCGCCCCTACCGCCAGGACACATGCCCACCGCGACAGCGCGCGCGTCATCAGCAGGACTCCGGGATGACGCGCACGCAGCGCGTCTCGTCGCAGCGCACGCACTCGCGCTCCGAGGAGACGTCCGTCACGCACACGGAGACGCGCGACGTCCTGGGGCAGTCCTCCGACGTCACACAACGGTAGAGGCCCCCGTCGGTCCGGGTGATGTCCACCGCCGTCGAGCCGCAGTTCTCCAGGTCGTTGCATCCCAGGAGCGCCGCCGCCGCGACTGCCATTGCTGCCACCAAGGCGCGTTGCACGGCTGTGGGTTCTAGCCAACTTCCGACCCCGGGTCACGAACCGTGCGCCCGCCTGCCCGCCCGGAAGCAGGAGTTCCCCGGGAAAGCGAGCACCCATGCATGGCCAGCGTTTCGCCCGCCGTGCTAGCCCTGTCGCGTCATGCCATTCTCCCTCTCGCCCCAGGAGTCCGAAAACCATGAGCCTTCCCTCTCGTCCTCGCGCGGTGGTGACGGGCGCCGGCAGCGGTCTGGGCCGTGCGCTGTGTGAAGCGCTGGCGGCCCGTCAGGCGCGGGTCATGGTGTCGGACATGAACGCGGCCAGCGCGGAGGAGACCGCCCGCCGCGTCACGGAGCTGGGCGGCGAGGCGCGCGTGCACCCGTGTGACGTGACGGACCCGGACGCGGTGGAGGCGCTGGCGCGCGCCACGGACGAAGCGTTCGGCGGCGTGGACCTGGTGGTGAACAACGCGGGCGTCGCCACCGGAGGCGCGGTGGGCACACTGCCCCTGGCGGAATGGAAGCGCGTGCTGGACGTGAATTTGTGGGGCGTCATCCACGGCTGCCACGCGTTCGTGCCCCGCCTGAAGAAGCAGGGCTCCGGGCACGTGCTCAACATCGCGTCCGCGGCGGGGCTCGTGTACGCGCCGAACCTGGCGGCGTACAACACGTCCAAGGCGGCCGTCGTCGCGCTGTCGGAGACGCTCTACGCGGAGCTGCAGCCGCTGGGGCTGGGCGTCACGGTGGCGTGCCCCACGTTCTTCCGCACGAACATCGCCGCCGCGGCCGCGCCCTACTCCGACCCGGAGACGCGCCGCATGAGCGTGAAGCTGGTGGACCAGTCCAAGATTGGCGCGGAGTGGGTCGCCGAGCGGCTGCTCAAGGCGGTGGACCAGGGCGCGCCGCACGCGCTGCCCATGGCGGATGCGCGCTGGTTCTGGCGGCTGCGGCGGCTGGCGCCCGGGCTGTTCCTCCGGGGCGTCATCGCGGTGGAGAAGCGCCTCCGCGAGCGCACCGCGCGCATCCCCGGCTAGAACCTCAGTTGCTGCGCTGCTGCGTGGGCCCCTTGCCGGACGTGAGCACGGTGGCGTCCACGGACGCCATCGAGTTGCGCTGCTTCACCATCCGCGCCTTCTGGTTCTGCTTGCCCTCGTGCTTGAGGATGGCGGCCATGTGGGCGTCGGCCACCTTGCACTGGATGGCGCTCACCTCCTGGTGACGCCGCCCCAGCTCGTTCCACATGGCGAGCCGTCCCTGGCTGCCCAGGAGCCGGTCCTCGACCGCGTCCAGGGCCTGGTCCATCTGCTTGCCCTCGGCCTCCAGGGCCGCGAGCCGCGCTTCGGAATCCTCGGGGGACTGCCCGCATCCGGTGGCCACGGCGACCCCTACGGCCACCGCCAGTCCGAGCCACATCCGCCGCATCCCCACATCGCCTCCCAGGTGTCTCGGGCCGTCCACCGGCCTTCAGGCAGCGCAAGGTAGGAACGGGCCCTGGGAGCGACAACCCGAACGCCAGCCGGGGAGGTAGGCGTTTCCAGGAGCGAACGTTTGGGCCTCTTTCCTGTCCCACCGGTTTGACGGTGAGGCAGAAGGCCCGTGAATTTCGCGCGCCGCACACGCCCCGGGCCTGTCCCAGGTCGGGAGGGTCATGCCCTCACTGCGTGGACGCCGTCACCCCGCCGTCCGTAACGGGCGGATCCCAGAACCTGAGCTCGAAGGTGTACGGGTGGTCCTCCGCGTACCATCCGAACCGTTCTCCCTCTTCGGGTCCGTACTGCGTCGACTCGATGTCGCGGATGCCCTGCGCCAGACGCGCGTTGCTGACGGTCGGGTCCCACGTGATGGCGCGGCACTGCTCCGCCCGGCCCTTCTTCGTGATGATGCACTTCACGGTGGCACGCCCGATGGGCGGCGAGTCGGGCTCCTTCGGCCCCATGACGCTCGCGCAACCCGTCAGCCCCAGGATTCCCACCCCCAACAACATCCCCCACTTCATGCGGTGCTTCCCCTTCTTCACATCACGGCGCGACGCGCGTCCGATGCCTCAGGATGAACTCACACACCTCGCGCGCGGCGCCGAAGCCCGCGGCGCGCTGGGCCACGTAGTGCACCTGGGCGCGCACCTCGTCCGGCGCTTCCGGCACGGTGGCGGAGAAGCCCACCGCATTGAGCAGCGGCAGGTCCACCACTTCGTCACCCATGTAGCCGCAGTGCTCGGCGGACACGTTGAGGAGGGTGAGCAGCTTCTCGAAATGCGCCACCTTGTCCTGACTGCCGAAGTGCACGTGGCGCAAGCCCAGCGACTGCATGCGCATCTGCGCGGAGAGGCTGTCGCCGCCGGAGATGGCGGCCACCTCGATGCCCACCTCCTGCAGGCGCTTGATGCCCATGCCGTCGCGCACGCTGTACATCTGCGTCCAGCCGGAGTTGGGCACCCAGAAGATGCGGCCGTCGGTGAGCGTGCCGTCGATGTCGAAGATCATCACCGACAGGCGCGCCACCCGCGCCTTGAGCGACTCCAGGTCCTGGTTCATCCGTGCCTTTCGCTACTTGGGCACGGCCTTGAGCGAGGCCTTGCCGTCCTTGATGACGACCTTGAACTCCACGGCCTTCGCGTTGTGCTGCTTGAGCAACTCCGGAACCTGCTTGCGCAGCGTGGCCGCCACGGACTCGTAGGACAGCTTGGACGTGTCCTCCTGGCAGCGGCGCTTCGCGGTGACGTACGCGTCGTACACCGCGCGCAGCTTGTCGTCGGACATGCCGCCACCGGGACCGGCCGCCGCGGGACGGGGCGCGGCGGCAGCCACCGGACGCGCGGGCTGCTGCGGGGCCGCCGCTGGAGCCCTGGTGGCCATGCCCGGAGGCACCGCCGGACGCCCCGCCGCCGGAGTCCCACCCGGGGCCACCGCCGGCGTCACCGGGGGCAGCTTCGACGTCCCCACCGCCGGGGTCCCCTTCTGCGGCGTGCCCGCCACGGGTGAGATGGACGGCAGCCCGCTCACGGGCGCGACCGCCGGGGTCCCCTGCTTCGGAGGCACCAGCCCCGCGGGCGTGCCCCGGGGCGCGCCGGCCGGCTGCGCCGCGACAGGGGCCACCGACGGACTGCCGCGGAAGGGCGTACCGCCCGCGGACTGCTGCTCCGCCAGGTACTCCGAGGAGAGCTTCGGCTCGTTGATGGGGCGGCGGCCGGTGAGCTCCTCAATCTCCTCGAAGTCCATGTCGTCGATTTCTTCGGGGATCTCCACCACGCCCTTCGGGCGGTCGCCAGCGGCACCGGCCTGCTTCGGCCCGGCGCGGCGGCGGGCCTTGGCCAGGTCGCGGCGGTAGGTGCCGGCTTCAATCTCCTGGATGGTGCGCACCCACAGCCGCTCGTAGGTGAGGAACTTGTTGTGGAGGCTCTGCACGCGGAACTTCACCGACGTGCTGCGGATGAAGGCCCCCTTGAGCTTCAGCATCCGCTTCTTCAGGTCTTCATGCGCGCGGATGGGCGCCTGGCGCTCCATGCCCAGGAAGTACTGCTCGTAGCTGTGGCGCAGCTCCGCGATGGCCGCCTCCAGCTCTTCACATTGCTGAAGGGCGGCTTCGCTGGAGGAACTGGCGTCCAGTTGCGCGGGCCGGACCCCACCTTTGGCGGCGGACCGTGCGTTGTCGGGCGGCGGCATGTTCCCGGAGTGTCCCCAACCCGGGCGCGGCTCGCAACCTCAGGCCGCCGACGGTGTAGGCCCCAGGCCAGCGGCCTCACCCGCCGGTCGGTGGCGCAGCATCAGCCGCACACCGAAGGTGAACATGCCCAGGGAGATGAACTGGCTGGTGGACAGGTTGTACCAGGCCTCCAGGGGCACCGCCCCGGCCAGCCCCTGGGCGCCCAGCGACTCCAGCAGACCGTGCAGGGTGCCGCGCTCCACGTCGCCCCGGAACAGCTCCACCGTGGTGCGCAGGACGGCGTAGGCCATCAGCCACAGGGCGAAGATGTGCCCATGGAAGCGGCGGATGCGGCGCGCGTACAGGAGCGCCACGAAGAGCACCAGCTGCCCCACGGACTCGAAGAGCTGCGTGGGGTACACCGGCAGCGTGGTGCCGTGCTGGGCCACCCAGTCGGAGATGCGCACCGCGCCCGGCGCCCACTCGTGGAGCACCTGTCCGGTGGCCTCCACCACGTAGCGGGGATCCGAGGCCTGTGAGCCATACGCCAGGCTGGACGCACGCCCCAACTGGCCAAACAGGTCCTGGGCCAGCCCGGAGCCCGGAAAGGTGACCCCCGTGTGCGAGTGGCTCCCGGCCATGTCGCCCCAGCAGCACCCGGCGGAGAAGCACCCCAGGCGCCCCAGGCACTGCCCCAGCGACACGGTGGGGATGCACACGTCCGCCAGCCGCAGGAAGTTCAGGTTGTTCTTGCGAGCGAAGAGGAACGCCGCCAGCCCCGCGCCAATCAGGCCGCCGTAGAACACCAGCCCGCCGCCCAGGGAGAAGACCTGCGTCCAGTCGCGCGCATACTCCTTCCAGTTGATGAGCACGAACAGCACGCGGCTGCCCACGAGCCCGCCCACCAGCACCCAGAACGCCATGTCGAGCACCTGCTCGCGCTTCTGGGGCCCCTCCGTGTCCACCCAGCCCCGGCCGTCCACGAAGCTCACCCGGCGCCACTCGTCCTGCGCCAGCCGGCCCGCCACCGACACCGCGGTGACGAAGCCCGCGGCCAGGAGCACGCCGTAGGTGTGCAGCGGGATGCCCTCGCCCCTTCCCCCGGGGAACGCGTCCGCGGGCAGCGCGTACATCAGGCCGAAGTAAGCGAGGAAGCCGCCCACCACCGCGAACCCCACCGCGCGCAGGAGCTTGTCCTGGAGCGACGCGGGGCCCTCCTTGCCCGTCTTCGCGTCCACCGGCCCCAGCGTGCCGCGCCAGCCGTTGACGGCGACGGAGGCCACCACTCCCACCGCGGCGGCGTACAGCAACAGCTGCATCCACAGCGTGGTGAAGGACAGGCGGAACAGGACGGGGAGCATGGGGACCTCTTGCCCGGGAGGCCCGGACGAACGGCGGGGACAACCGGGACGGGCGGGAGGGACATTCCCGGCCCGCCGTCACGTCACTGCGCGGCCTTCGCGGAAGCGGAGGCCTCCGGCTTCTCCTTGCGCACGAAGGCATCCACCACGAGCATGCCCACGCCGATGCAGATGGCCATGTCCGCGACGTTGAACGACGGCCAGGCGGCCTTGTCGTACCAATGGGCCTCCAGGAAATCGATGACGAAGGCCCGCGACAGGCGGTCGATGTAGTTGCCCAGCGCGCCGCCCAGCACCAGCGGCAGGCCCCACAGCGCCCACACCTCCGCGGGGTCCTTGCCGGACAGCTTCCGGAAGTAGAAGACGATGAGCAGCACCGCGCCCAGGCTCACCAGGTGGAAGAGCGGGCCGCGCACGTTCGGGGCCAGGTTCCTGAACATGCCCCACGCCGCGCCCGGGTTCTCCGCGTAGCGCAGGCGGAAGAAGTTCTCCGCCACCTCCACGTGCGTTTTCGGCTGGAAGTGCAGGCCTCGGAAGCCCGGCGCTTCCGCGGGCGAATAGAACTCGCCCAGCCGTTCCGACAGGGTGGTGGCCCCGTCGAAGCGGGTCGTGAGATCGCGCACGACCAGGTACTTCGTCCACTGGTCCAGCACGATGACGCCCAACGTGAGGGCGAGGAGGATGACGTATTTGCGCGGCACGGAGAGGGCTTATACCAGCCCACCCCCGCGCGTCACGGCTGCGGGCTGCTGCCCTGGGGCAGCGGCTGAGCGGCGGCTGCCTCCGGCCGGCGCACCGAGTCCAGCAGCATCAGCGCCACGCCCACGCAGATGGCCGCGTCCGCCACGTTGAACGTGGGCCAGCGCATGCCCGGCTGGTTGCGCCAGTGCCAGTCGATGAAGTCGATGACGTAGCCCCGGATGAGCCGGTCCACGAAGTTGCCCAGCGCGCCGCCGGTGATGAGCGCCAGCGCCACGCGCACCAGCTTCTGCGACGGCTCCGTCTTCCGGTACAGCGTCAGGATGAACCCCAGCGCCACCAGGCTCACCACGTGGAAGAACGCCTTGCGCGCCGTCTCCGGAAGGTTGGAGAACATGCCCCACGCCGCGCCCGGGTTCTCCACGTAGCGGAAGTGCCAGTAGTCCTCGATGAAGCGGTACGGCCGGGTGTTCTTGCGGAACACGCCCTCCACCGGAGGGTCGTTGTCCAGGTTCTGCTCGCTCAGGAAGCCGGACACGCGCGCCATGCCGCTGCGGCCATCCAGCGCTTCCGTCAGCCGGGACACGGCCAGGTACTTGGTCACCTGATCCGCCGCCAGCACGGCGAGGACCACCACGAGGAGAAGACGGAAGGAGGCTTTCATGGGGTACCCGAACCTCTATCGCGCCCCCGGGAGCCCTGACAACCCGGACCCGGGCCGCACGCCGCCGGCCCGCCTGCCCTCTCCCTCCCGGAGTCCGCCCGTTTCGGGCATGGTGCGCCCATGGCGCCTGTTGAGCCCGACGTGAAACCTTCCACTCCCGACATTGCCCCACCCGGAACCACCGCACCGCCGGCGGCGAAGCCGACGTTGATGGCGCGCTTCAAGGCGTTGCTCCTGGAGTACGGCCCGGTGGCCTTCGCCCTGTACTGGCTGAGTTTCTTCCTATCGCTGGCGGGCTTCTGGGCGGCCATCCGCGCCGGCTTCCAGCCGGAGGGCACGGGGGCGCAGGCGGGTGCGTGGGGCGCGGCGTACGTGGCCACGCAGGTCATCAAGCCGCTGCGCCTGGGCGCGGTGTTCGTGCTGACGCCGCTGGTGGCGCGCATCCCGCCGGTGGCGCGCTTCCTGGAGCGCAACCGGCACAAGTGGAGCAACCTGCTCTGAAACGGCGCGGGCCGGGCACCGGGGAGCTCCCGATGACCGGCCCGAGTTGCCTGCGGGGTGCCCGTTAGAAGTTGGGCGTGCGGAACGTCTTGATGACGCCCATGTGCTGCATGCTGGATGCGCCGCTGTCGGAGTTCAGCGCCGGGTAGATGTCCGAGATGGGCGTGTACACGCGGCTGTCGAGCACCAGTCCGTTGTTGAAGGTGCTGGTCCCGACGACGGTGGGCACTTGGTACTGGCGCAGGTCGGAGTCCACGATGACATGGTCGTAGGGCTTGCTGCGGCCGGCGTTGGTGCCCTCCTTGCCGTTCTTGTCCGCGGGGTGCGGGCCCGCGATGTCGACCACCTGCTTGAAGGTGGTGAGGCACGCCTCGGAGCGGGAGTCGGTGTTGAAGTCACCGCCAATGGCCAGGTAGTCGCCCTCGGGGATGTTCGCCTTGATGTAGCCCACGAGCTGGGTGGCTTCCGCGTTGCGGTTGCTGGAGCTGGTGGTGAGCAGGTGGACGCTGATGGCCCACAGGTCGCGAGGCCCGGGGATGTCGATGCGGGCCCAGGCGAAGTCGCGGTTGGAGACCTTGGCATCCTTCCACTCGCCCGACTCGATGATGGGGTAGCGGCTGATGATGCCGTTGGGGATCTGCGCGCCGGTCTCGCGGTAGTAGTAGAAGCCCGCGCCGATCATATCGACCATGGAGCGCATGTCCGAGGCGGAGTCCGACTTGTAGTTGAACTCCTGGATCATCACGACGTCGGGCTTCACGCCCTGCATCAGCCGGATGCCGTGGCCCGGGTCGTAGTCCTGGCCGTTGCCGCTGGAGAGATTGGCGGCCATCAGGCGGATCTGCGTGTAGCCACCGTCGGTATCCGTCTCGCCAATCGGGCCCGCGTCCGCGGAGCCACCGTCGGTCGTGGTGCCCGCGTCCGTCGTGGTGCCCGCGTCCTCGGTGGTGCCTGCGTCGGTCGTGGTGCCAGCATCGACCGTCGTGCCCGCGTCGACCGTGGTGCCCGCGTCCTCGGTGGTGCCCGCGTCCTCGGTGGTGCCCGCGTCCACCTCGACCTCGGTGCCGGCATCATTGGTGCCTGAATCCACATCGGATCCGGCGTCCTCGGTGGTGCCCGCATCGTCCGTGGACTGACCCGCGTCGGATCCGGCATCGACGGTGGTGCCCGCGTCGGTGCGGGTCCCGGCATCGACGGAGGTCCCCGAGTCCGGAGGCGCGGTGGGCTCTTCACCCTCGCCGCAAGCGAGGGCCAAGAAGCCCATCGCCAGGAGGGGGCGGAGATACGGGGGGAGCTTCATTGCCATGCAGGGCCTGGATCCTTGCTTCCGAGGGTGTCGAGGGGGTGACCCATCGGCTTCGGCGCGCCGACTGGCGCGTGAGTATAGAAGTTTGCAAGAAGGCTGTCCTCTGACCGCCCGTGAGGATTGCGTCACTGCCTTTCAAGAATCCGAGATTTTCGTCGCTCCGCAGCTGGGGAAGGCGGGGATTCAAAGAAAGGCATCACGGGCATTGGCTACGACGCAGCAGGACGTGAGGAGTCCAGGATGTCATCACGGCAGCTCACGGTGCGGATCCACGGCGCACTGAACGACTTCGTCGCACCGGAGCGCCGGGGGCAGGCGTTCACGCACGTGCTGCAGGGAAGCCCGTCCGTGAAGGACCTCATCGAGTCGCTGGGTCCACCGCACCCGGAGGTGGACGTGGTGTTGGTGGATGGAGCGCCGGTGGACTTCGCGCACCGCGCGGAGGAGGGCACGAGCCTCGACGTGTATCCGGCGTCGGATCCATCAGCGCCGCAAGTGGCGAGGGAAGCGCGAGTGGGGCCGCCCCTGCCAGAGATGCCGCGCTTCATCCTGGACGTGGGGTTGGGGAGGCTGTCGGGCTTCCTGCGGATGCTGGGCTTCGACACGCTCTGGCGCAACGACTACGCGGACGACCAACTGGCGCGCCTGTCCCACGACGAATCGCGAGTACTCCTCACGAGGGACCTGGGCGTGCTGAAGCGCTCGGAGGTGGTGCACGGCTACTTCCCGCGAGCGACCGACCCCGCGCACCAGTTGGTGGAGGTGGTGCGGAGGTACGGCCTGACTTCGCGCATGCGGCCCTTCTCCCGCTGCATCGCGTGCAACGCGCCGCTGTCCACCGCGACCCCGGAAGAAGTGCAGGGCCGCGTCCCGGAAGGCGTGGCCCAACGCCACAGCCACTTCCAGCAGTGCCCCGGCTGCCAGCGCGTCTTCTGGCCCGGCACGCACCACCAACGCATGCAGAACCTGGTGGAGACGCTGCGCAAGCTGGAACAGTCCGCCTGAGGCACATCCAGAAAGACCGTTCCAGCCCAGGGGCCACAATCAGGGACTACAGCGTAGTCCGGATCAATGTGCAGGTCGGCGCGGCAGGAGGGCTATCATGCACATGATTATCATTGACACAGACTCTCTTAGCACATGCTCCCCTACCTTGCGCAGCATCGCCATACCTGGAGGACGCACCTCCCGCATTAATCCCAGTTCCAGTGCGCGACAGACAAACTGACGTTCCTTCGGGTTCTGTCACAAACCAACGCTCATGCCGATGTCCGAACTCGTGCGGTATGAACACTTGCGGAGGGGTTCGCATAATGCATCCGACATCTCCACTGAAGCGCCCCCCTACTCCGCTCTCCTCGCAACGGCCGCCAATCATCAACTTGCTCAAATTCCCAGCAAGTGAACTATTGCCCCTGGCGAAAAGCGTCTCATAATATATTTCAATTGTACCTGGCACCAACTCCGGAGCTTTGATGGGAAGCTCTTCCGCTCTTCCTCCCGCAATATCATCCCAGTTGGCCAGAAAAGCCGCTCCTTCACCGTGATGATGAAGATTTACAGTATGCCCCAATTCATGGGCAATGGTGGAGACAACCGTTCCGTCGCGGGCATTGCTCGCAATCGCGACCCGGTCGATGGCTTTGGGAGTTCCAGGCCCACCAACTGCCCTGGAGGTCCCATTCTCCTCCCACTCGTTCCTCATCCGCACAAAATACTTATCGCCACCATGAACCCCACCCTGGTAGTTGCCATTGATGACCCGAATATTCGGGAGATAGTCCACGCCTCCAAGAAGGTGAACCTTCAGGTTCGTCGCATCCGCAAACCTCTGAATCCCAGCACTGGATTCAGAGGTTTTGATCTGATCATCAAGAAAATAATCCGGCTCAGACGGCTTTGTTCGGACGTGCGCGCCTCGGATGACGAACCCCCGGTACTCTTCAAAGAGCGTCAGAGCATCCCCTAGATGCGCATTCTGCATGGAAGCAGGTAGATCGTCACTATCGTCATCGTCTGCTTTGAGCGAACTGTTCTCATCCGACTTCCATGAGTCGGCGATATACGAGGCGGCCGAACGCTTGGGAAGAAGAAGAGACCCTTCCACAGGGGGACTAGAACTCCCTGGAGGAACGGAAGGGTCTTTGATCCGCGAGTAGACCATGCGGTCATTCTCCGTGATACCCACGGCCATGATTTGCCCATAGCCACCAAAGTCAAACGAAGACACTTCCGCCGTTGCTTCTGTGAACGAGCCAACCGGCGTTTCGACCTTAGTAGGATCTACGGAGATGAGTCCATACGCTGCATTACGATCCTGCTCGAAAATCAGATCCGCGTCGTCGCCATTCACCATCACAAGATCCTGCAGCGTCCTGTTCATAGCGATGCCCGGGAGGCTCGAAGAATCGAGAAGGAACGTGACCTGTTTCATCGCGACGGCGGGCAACGACGGGTCCTTGGGCTCAGCCTTCGCCTTGACCACCAGGGTGGAGCCCGGCTCGATCTGCGTAGACCTGGTCAGGGACACTCCTCCAGGAGAGATGGTCGCCTTCGGCAGCCAAGTCTCGTAGCCGTCAGCGCTCAGGACGAGGTCGACGTCGGGATCCTCGGGCATCAGGTCCCACTCGAAGTCCCACTCCACAGGCATGATTCCATAGGGCAACGGAGAGGGAACGCTCTGGACGATCGCACCATCCACCGTGATGAAGTGCTTCGTGTGATGCAGGCGAAGGGGCGCATCCACCGCGGGGACAGGGAAAACAAACTCATTCGCGAAGCTCATCGTGTTGTACGAGTGCCACCCGACGTTCGACGGAGTCGTGACGTCTCCCTGGGTGCCAGTTCCCCAACACGCAGAACCGTTGAATGGAGCAGGCTGGAACGCATAACTGCTGTCCGTGGGGAACTGCATGAACGAAAAGTTCCCCGGCGTTGCCCTGAAGCACTTCGCGACATGCTTCAGGACCGATGTCCCCTGGAAGGTGGAGTCATCCACGACATCAAAGCTGGAAAACCCAGGCTTGATGTCGACCAGCGCGAACATGGACGCCGGTATCATGGTCACCACGACGGGCGAGACGAAGCTGTAACTGGTTTTCCACTGGCGGTTGGCAGTCGACGGCGTCGTCCAACTCCCACTGCTCCAACTCCGGACCTTGAGATAGCCAACCCAAGTGGGCTGGGCAGTCACCCTGCTCACAGGCGTTTCGACTGCCTGTTGGACTTTCGCCGTGTCTATCGTCCCCAACTCGCTATCAGGCGAAGAAGCAGCCTGACAAGCCGACAGAGCCAGCAGTCCCAAGGAAAGAATTGAATATGTCTGGATTTTTAACATCAGCGCGCACAACTCCTTGAACGACAAGAGATAGCCCCCTCAGCAGCAGCCGAAGTACTTCGACGTCTGGACTATCCCATTGCCTGACAGAAGTCAGCGCTGAATGGATGGCATGCAAATATAGTTGCCTGCCCCATCGCTCACATCAGAGCCCGCCGGCAACGCGAGATTCCTCTTGCAATCCACGCTTGGCTTCAGCCCAACGCCTCACGGCATTTGAGGCACACGTCCCCGCCCTGCCCCACCGCTTCAGAGTAGACCCAGCAGCGGGGGCACTTGGTACCCAGCGCAGGAAGCACCTCCGCGGACAGGGACGCGCCATCACCGAAGGCCTGTGAAACGTCCAGCGCCTTCGCGGCCTCGGACGGAGTCTCTGTCAGCTCTACCTGGCTCACGATGAACAGCCCGGGCAGTTCCGTGAGGTGCGCCTCCAGCAGCTCCCGCACCGCACCCGTGGCGCTCAGCACCACGCGGGCTTCCAGCGACGCGCCGATGCGCTTGTCCCGCCGCGCCACTTCCAGCACGCCCTGCACCGCGCTGCGCACCGCGAAGAGCTTCGCGTAGCGTGCCTCCAGCTCCGGCGGCATCGTGGCCTGCACATCCGAGAAGCCCGCCAGGAACACGCTCTTCGTGCGCTCGCCCGGCAGGTGCTGCCACGCCTCTTCCGCCGTGAAGCTCATCACCGGCGCCAGCAGCGGCAACAGCACCGTGAGCACCTCATGCAGCACGATCTGCGCGCCCCGCCGCGCGGGCCCATCCTGCTTCGCCGTATAGAGCCGGTCCTTCAGGATGTCGAAGTACACGGCCGACAAGTCATTGGCGCAGAAGTCCACCACCGTCGCGTAGACGAGGTGGAACTCGTAGTCCTCGTACGCCTGCCGCACCCGTGCGGCCACCTGTGCCAGCCGTCCGCGTGCCCACTGGTCCAGGGGCAACAGCGCGTCCCCCGCCACCGCATCCTTCGCCGGGTCGAAGTCGTGCAGGTTGCCCAGCGCGTACCGCAATGTGTTTCGGATCTTCCGGTAGCCCTCCGACAGGCCCTTGAGGATGGCGTCCGACAGGCGCACGTCGTTGCGATAGTCGCTCGCCGCCACCCACAGCCGGAGAACCTCCGCGCCGTACTGCTGGATGACCTTGTCCGGGGCCACCGTGTTGCCCCGGCTCTTGGACATCTTCTCGCCCTGGCCATCCACCACGAAGCCATGCGTCAAGCACGCCTTGTAGGGCGCCACGTCGCGAGTGCCCACCGACACCAGCAGCGAGGAATGGAACCAGCCCCGGTGCTGATCACTCCCCTCCAGGAACAGGTCCGCCGGCACACGCTGCCGCTTCGCCAGCACCGCGGACGCCATGCACGCCGAGTCGAACCACACATCCAGGATGTCCGTCTCGCGGTGGAACTCGCCCTTGCCGCAGCGCGGGCACGTGAAGTCCTGCCCGAGGAAATCCTTCACCGGCGTGCGGTACCACACGCCCGCGCCCTCCTTCTCCACCGCCGCCGCCACCCGCTCCATCACTTCCGAGGACACCACCGCGTCGTCGCACCCGTCGCAGTACGCGATGGGAATCGGCACGCCCCAGCTGCGCTGCCGGCTGATGCACCAGTCCGGGCGGCCCTCCAGCATGCCTCGGATGCGTGACTGTCCCCACGACGGCACCCACTGAACCTGCTCCACCTGTTCCAGCACCACCTGCCGGAATGTCTGCGTGCCGTGGAACGGCGCATCCATCGGGATGAACCATTGGTAGGTCGCCGCCTGGATGACCGGCTGGTGGCAGCGCCAGCAGTGCGGATAGCTGTGCGTGACGGTGTCCGACCTGTCATTGAGCAGCGCGCCCCGCTGCATTAGCAGGTCCAGCACCACCGGGTTCGCTTCGAACACGCGCCGGCCCGCGAGCCCCTCGCCCACCGTGTCGTCGTAGCGGCCGTCCGCGCGCACCGGGTTGTAGATGTCCAGGCCGTACTTGAGGCCGACCTCGTAGTCCTCCTGGCCATGTCCCGGCGCCGTGTGGACCAGCCCCGTGCCCGCGTCCAACGTGACGTGCTCGCCCAGCACCACGCGCCCCTGACGCTCCAGGAACGGATGCTGATACGTCACGTGCTCCAGGTCCTCGCCCGTCGCGTACGCGAGGATGCGTGAAGGGTCCACCAGCGCCGGCGATGACACCTCGCCCGTGGGCAGCTGCACGTGCTTCACGGCGAGCTCGTCCGACTTCACCTCCGCCAGCACCTTCGCCAGCAGGTCCTTCGCCACGCAGAGGACGCGGTCCTCCAGCCGGTAGAAGACGTATTCGAACTCGGCATTCACCGCGATGGCCAGGTTGGCCGGCAGCGTCCACGGCGTCGTGGTCCAGATGACGAAGGACACACGCTGACCCTTCAGCTGCGGCAGCTTGTCCACCAGCGCGGGCCCGGCGTCGAAGGCCACGTACGCGGATGGCGAGGTGTGCTCCGCGTATTCCACCTCCGCCTCCGCGAGCGCGGTCTGGTCCTGGAGACACCACGCCACGGGCTTCTTGCGCCGGTACAGCATGCCCCGGCGAGCGAACGCGGCCAGCTCGCGGACCTCCTGCGCCTCGTAGCTGAAGTCGAGCGTCCGGTAGGGCGCGTCCCACGTCCCGAAGACACCCAGCCGCTGGAACTCCGCGCGCTGGATGTCCACGAACTCCAGCGCGTACTCGCGGCAGCGCTCCAGCAGCGCGTCGCGCGACAGCGTGCGCTTGTCCAGCTTCTGTTCCTTGAGGCGCTTCTCCACCGCCTGCTCGATGGGCAGACCGTGGGTGTCCCAGCCGGGGATGAAGTCACACGGGCGTCCGGTGAGGTTCCGGAACTTCACCACGATGTCCTTCAGCACCTTGTTGAGCGCATGCCCGGCGTGCAGGTGGCCGTTGGCGTACGGCGGCCCGTCCGCCAGCACAAAGGGCTCACGGCCCGCGTTCTTCGCGAGCAACTGTGTCCACACGTCCTGCTCCCGCCACCAGGCGAGCAGGCGCGGTTCGAGCTGGCCCAGGTTCCCCTTCATGGGGAACTCCGTGCGCGGCAGGTGGACGGTGGCGTCGAGGTCCTTGCGGGAGGGGGCGTCGCTCATGGCTTGAGCGCCCGTAACACCCTCCCGCCGGTCCTTCAATCACACCCGCGGACTCACTCGTCGTGGTGGTCGTCGCCGTGTTCGTGCGTGTGCGGCTGGGGCGTGTTCTTGCCCTTGCCCTTGGGACACTTCTTGGCGCACTTCGCCTTCGCGGCCTGGAACGCCTTGGTGCACTTGTCCGTGCAGTTCCTGTCCTTGGCGGAGCACTTCTTCACACAGGCCTGCATCGTGGGGCCGGCGTTGATGGAGCACTTCTCGTCGCACGTCTGCGCGAGCGCCTGGGGCGCCACCAGCACCGCGCCCAACGCCATCAGTCCCAGCCAGCCCCGCACCGCGATACGCGTCATCATGTCGCTCTCGTCTTCCCTTGCCCGATGGCGTCACTCGCCCGGGCGAATGTCATCGTCCGCCGCCACGGCCCGGCGCACCAGCCGCACCGCCACCGGACCTTCCTTGGTGACGCCCAGGGTGAGCGAGACCTCCTCCGTGGAGGACTTGAACACGCGGGGTTGGATCTCCTTGAACCCCGCCTTGGTGAGCACCTCGCGGTAGAAGGCCTCCACGTCCGCGGTCGTCTTGCCCGGCACCGAATAGCTCACCGTGTGCGAGCCCTCCGTCTGCGCCGTCAGCACCCCGGAGCCGCCGGGGAAGACGGGCAGCCCGGCCGGCTGCGGGGCCTTCGCCGCGCCCAGGTTCGCCTGCCCCAGGAACACCGTGGTGGTGCCGTCCGGGTTCACCTGGAGGATGGCCGTGTAGGAGATGAAGTTGCGCGTGTCGAGGGCCGTCACCATCGGCTCGCGCAGGAGCTGCGGCTGCTTGTACGCCTCCTGCACCGCGAAGCCCCAGGACTGGAAGCGGTCCACCACGCTCTGCAGGATGACCTGCGCCTTCTCCTTGCTGCGCACCGCGAGCAGCTTCACCGGCACGCCGTTGGCGTCCACCTGCCCCGGCACGTCCACGACGCTGACGGTCTTCGGGATGTCCCAGGTGAAGTTGGCCCGCTGTGCCCACGTGGGGGCGGCCCCCGCCAGCGCCAGCAACAGGCTCCAGCGCCAAATCAAACGCTTCATCCCCGGTTCCTTCCTACTGCCGGTGCGACCGCGCGGCCTTGACGGACTTGCCCGACTTCGGACCCGTGTCGCCCTCCGGCTTGGGGCAGCGGGACTTGCACTGGTTGAACTGGGCCTGGAACTTCTGCGCGCAGCGTGCGGAGCAGGTACGGCTGCTATCCTTCGCCGCCCCCGGACTGCTCGGCGCCGGGCAGGCGGTGATGCAGGCGTTGAGCGTGTCCCCGTTCTTCGTCGCACAGTCCGTGTTGCACGAGTTGCTGTCCGCGCGCGCCGGAGACGCCGTCAGGCACACGCCCAGCACCAACGCCAGCACTCCACCCGACAGCAGGCTTCGCATCTTCATCTCAGCAGTCCTTTCCAAGGAAACAGCCGTTACGGTCCAGATAGCCCAGACCGTAATGGGGCGTGGTGATGCCAATCAGCGCGCCAGGCGACGTGTTCCACAGGTTGCCCAGGGGCGTCGGCGTGAGCCAGGCCTGCATGAATTGGCTCTCCTCACCCGCCGCGCTCATCCAGAAGGTGTTCTCCCGCTGCATCAGTACCAGGGGCGGCAGCGGATTCATGAAGAGGGCATCCATGGCCAGGAAGCTGGCGTAGGTCGGGATGGGCAGCGTGGTGGGCTCGTAGACGCCCTTCGTGGCCGCGTAGAACGGCCCGTTGCTGCACGGCAGCGCCATGTCCTGGATAAACAAGCAGGTGGAGGACTCCATCTCATTGGACAGGCCCCAGTCGTCCACGAGCATGGAGAAGCTGCCCCGGCAGGTACCGCCCACCGCGCGGCCAATGCCACACACCTGGATGTTGGCGTTGGCCGCTTCCTGGTGCTGCTCGTTGTACAGGCCCGTCTCCGAGGACTGATCCAGGAACCGGGTGGGAATGTTCCAGGAGCTCAGGTTCGCCTGGGACGTGCACGCCGTGCCGCCCTCGTCGCGGTACATCAACCGGGTCAGCACGGGGCCATCCCAGTCCAGGCCCCCGTTCCGGCTGCAGTTCACACGCAGGCCCGAACCCTGCGTGAACACCTGCGTGATGGTGTCACCGTGGTTGACGGACGACAGGCCGTTGAAGTCCGCGTACCGCGCCTGCGCGTCCTCACCCGCCTGCCGCATGGAGTCATGCGCCGAGCCGTAGTCCAGCGGGATGTCGTGCATCTCCCCGTGCGTGCCGTTCCACAGCGCTGACACGGCGGCCTCCTGCACCTTCAGCGACAGGAAGCCCACCTCCGCGAAGTGGATGCCGAACACCAGGATGGTGATGAACAGCGTGACGCCGAGGGCCGCCTCGACGATGGACTGGCCCCGCGCCTGCCGGCGGTGACGACGAAGCTGGCGGTGCATCACTGGAACCCCCTGAAGCCCACGCGCCGCAGTTCCTGGATGGTGGCGGCGGAGGAAGGAGAGCTGGAACCCAACGCGTCGATGGCGTCCTGCAGGCCCGACTCGTCCGTGTCCACCGGCACCAGCGTGGCGCGCCAGTACGGGTTGAGCAGGTTGGGCGGCTCACTCCAGTGGGAGACGCCCAGGCTGCGGCCACGGTGGTAGTACGCGATGCCCGTGGACAACGCCGTCTGGACGCCCAGCGGCGTGACGCCGTCCGCCATGGTGACGCTGGTGTTGTCGAACTTGCCCGCGTTCGGGTTCGGATTGGCCGCCTTGAAGCGGAAGCGGAACGCCAGGTTCCACGGGTCCTGATCCATCGCGGACATGGTGCTGCGGTCGCGCTGGATGACCGCGAAGTTCTTCGGCTGCCCGAAGTTGTTGTCCGCGCCGTTGGGCCACAGCTCCGTCAGGTTGTAGTCCAGGAACGGCGGCCAGATGCCCGGGCAGCTGGACGGGCCGCCCAGACACGGCGCCAGCATGTGCCGCGCGAAGGGCGCGGGGTCCGTGCCGCCAAACCACATATGCGTGGGCGTGGGCATGACGCCACCGGAGGCCGCGAACAGGGCAAGGGTCGGGACCGTACCGCCCACCATCACCGGGCACGGCGGTCCACCGCCATGCGCGATGTGGTTGTAGATGAAGGCCACGACGCCCTCGTCTTCGGCCGTGACGGCGGGAGCGTAGGGGGGGAAGAGGCCGTACTGGAGGATCGGCTTGCCGAAGTGGGACGTGCCCGCGGCGAACGGGAGCGTGACGATGTCCGGCGGCATGATGACGTAGGCCAGGTTCGCCTCGTGCGCGATGTACTGGTGGAGCATGCGCGACGTGACGAAGGTGAAGCCGCGGCTGCCCATGGCCGCATCCACGCTGTGGGCCACCGTCAGCGGCAGCGGATCACAGACCGCGCCCCCGCCCACACACACCGCGTTGTCCGACAGCTCATTCTTGGAGACGTTGCCCGCGGATGGCGCCCGCCACCCCGCGTCGTGAGGATTCCTCCCCGCCATCAGGTCTCCCAGGATGTCGTTGGCGAAGCCCTGGTCGTCCACCTTGTTCTTGAGGCTCCTGAAGTCCTCATACGAAGAGGCGTACAGCGCGCCCGCCGCCAACTGGTGCAGGCGCATCTGCAGGCCCACCATGGGGTCCAGGGCCTGGAACACGGCCTCCACGCGCAGGTCCTCTATCTGCAGCTTCCCCATCAGCAGGTTCAGGTCGCCTACCCCGCGCAAGCCGCACTGACACATGCGGGCGCAGAAGCCGTTGGACCAGGCGCAGGGGCAGCCCGCGGTGGCGAACGCCTGGTAGACGGGCACCCACGCCGCGTAACCGAACTTCGCCGCGTTCAGCTCGCCGCGGTAGAGGCTCGCCCAGTTCAAGAGGCTGGCCGCGCCCGCGTTCGCCACCATGTGGGCGATCTCCGCGCGGTTGCTGACGGCGATGGTGTTGAACGTGCGCGCCGTGGCCACCGCGTTGGAGTACGCGGCCGCGTCCGCCACCGTCTGCACCTCGATGCGCTCACGCACCTTCATGGTGAACGACAGCGTGAGGGCCACCATCAGCAACAGCAGCAGCATGCTGAGGACGAACAGCACCAGGGTCTGACCGCGCTGGGGGGAGGAGCGCTTCATCGTTTTCACCGGGGACAGGCCATGGTGGCGAAGAAACGCGACTTCACGGGCGTCATCATTCGCATGGTGAACGTGGTGATGATGGGGAACACGTACTGCCGGTTGAGCACGCGGTCCGCCAGCTCCATGCCCAGCTCGCCGTCCAGATCGTGCACCGCCGTCACGTCACTGCCGTTCCAGTTGGCGTTGCGCTCGGCGACGATGAGCGGGTTCGCGTCCGTGTAGGGACGCAGGTTGAAGTGCGCCAGGAACATGCGCGACATCACCCAGTTGGCGAACGGGATGCGCAGCGGGTACCAGAACACCAGCTGTACCTCCAGCCGCCGCAGGTGGCCCGGCCGGTCGAAGTCGCTGTCCTCCGGGCTGTCCACGCCGCCGCCCGCCAGGTCCCGCTGGATCCACACGATGCTGCGGTTGTGCACGCCGTCCAGGCCCGGGCCCGAGTAGCGGTTGTTCATCCGCGCCGCGAACGCCTCCGCCAGGAGCCGGGGCGCGTCCGAACCCGCGCCTCGGGCCAGCGGACCGTTGAGCGAACCCGTCCCCTGCCCCATGAACGAGTGGAAGGTCGGAATCAGCGCCAGGATGGCCGCGTGGGTCATCCGCTCGCAGTCCCCGTGCGCCACGCTGCCCGCGCGCGTCGCCCGGAAGGCCGCGTAGTGCGTCATCACCCGCGCCTGCATCATCAGGAACAGCTGCAACGCGCCCAGGATGAGGAACGTCACCAGTGGCAGCGACAGCGCGGCCTCCACCAGGGCCTGGCCGGATTCGCCTGCTTCACGGGGGGATCGTGCGCTCATACGGAGACTCATCCTGCGGGATGGGGGAATCTCGCAGTATCCGTCAAGTGACCGCCGACACACTGCGTCGGGGTCTGAAAGGGGGCCGGGATTGTCTCAGAGGATGGGCCCGGTGAAAACTTCCTGGGGAATCAACACTCTCAGTGAAACCGTGTGACGACGCTGTTTCAGCGCGGTTTCAGCCCCTTGGCGTCGAGCTGATACTTCTTCACCAGCCGCTCGATGGACTTTCGGTGCAGCCCGCTCTCCCGGGCGGCGCGGGACAGGTTGCCCTCGCAGCGGGTGAGGACGCTGGTGACGTACTCGCGCTCGAAGTTCTCCAGGAGCTGCTCCTTGGCGTCCTTGAAGGCCAGGTGCTCGTTGAAGGGCAGCGGCCCCTCGCGGGCCTGGCCCCGGACGCGCGGGGGCAGGTGGGAGGGGAGAATCTCCTCGCCCTCGTCGGAGAAGGTCAGCACGTGGGAGAGCACGTTCATCAGCTCGCGCACGTTGCCGGGCCAGGGGTAGGCCATGAGCAGCCCCAGGGCCTCCGCGGAGAAGCGCTTGCGGCCGTGGGTGTCCACCACCTCCGGCTCCGCCAGCGCCCGCTTGAGGATGAGTGGGATGTCGTCGCGGCGCTGGCGCAGCGGCGGCAGCTGGATGTGGATGACGGACAGGCGGAAGTAGAGGTCCTCGCGGAAGTTGCCCGCGGCGATCTCCTTCACCAGGTCGCGGTGGGTGGCCGCGATGACGCGGCAGTCCACCTCGATGACGTCGTTGCCGCCCACCCGGCGCACCTCGCGGTTCTCCAGCACGCGCAACAGCTTGGGCTGCAGGTCCAGGCGCAGCTCGCCCAGTTCGTCCAGGAAGATGGTGCCCCCTTGCGCACGCTCGAAGGCGCCGGGGCGGCTGGACGTGGCGCCGGTGAAGGCGCCCTTCTCGTGGCCGAACAGCTCGCTCTCGATGAGGTTGGGCGGGATGGCGCCGCAGTCCAGCACCACCATGGGGCCCTTCTCGCGGCCGGACAGCTCGTGGATGGCGCTGGAGACCAGCTCCTTCCCGGTGCCCGTCTCGCCCTGGATGATGACGGACACGTCCATGGGCGCGATGCGCTTGATGAGCCCGAACACCTGCCGCATCTTCACGCTCTGGCCCACCATGCCGCACAGCTCGCCCTCGCGGTCGGGCTCCACCGCCACCTCTTCGTCCATGGGAGCGAAGGTGATGACCGAGGAGCCGGCGCGAATCTGCGAGCCCGGGGACAGGTAGGCCCGTTCGATGCGGCGGCCGTCCAGGAAGGTGCCGTTGGTGGAGTTCAGGTCCACCAGGAGGCGGCCGCGCTCGGTGTATTGCACCTCGAAGTGGTGGCGGCTGGCGGTGCGGTCCTCCACCAGCACCAGGTCGTTGCCCGGGTGGGCCCCGCAGCGCAGCCGCTCCTTGTCACTGACCATGGAGCGCCCGGTGTCCGGTCCCGACGTCACCAGCAACCGGCACTTGTGCATCTTCACGCTGGCGCGCGGATCCACCACCAGTGTCTCCCCCAGCAGAGGGGACTGGGAGGACAGCTCGAGGCCGACGTCTCCTGGATTGGTGTGGATGTCGTCGGGATGCGGGTTGGGTGCGGTCATCAGTGAACGCGAGGATAGCAAAGGGTGCCCACGTGCCGTGCCTCCACGCCTGTGCGTGCTAGTGTCCCGCGCCCCGCATGCCCCCCCGAAAAGCCCAGCCGAAGAAGGCGCCGGTTCCGCCTGGCGCACAGGCACCCGAGCGCGGTGACGCACCGCGACCCAAGCGGCCCCGCGTGAAGAAGACCGTGGCCATCCTGTCCCGCAAGCGCTCGCTGTACTCGACGCGCCGGCTGGTGGAGGCCATCAAGGCCCGGGGGCACCGGGCGCTCGTGTTCGACACGCTGCGCTGCTGCCTGCTGCTGGCGCGGGGCCAGCCGCGCATGACCTACCGCGGCGCGGAGGTGAAGGGCGTGGACGTGGTGATTCCGCGCATCGGCGCGTCCATCACCGCGTACGGCCTGGCCGTGGTGAATCACTTCGAGATGATGGACGTGCCGGTGCTCAACCCGCCCACGGCCATCGCGCGCAGCCGCGACAAGCTGCGCGCGCTCCAGTTCCTCGCCCGCGCGGGCCTGGACATGCCCCGCACGGTGATGGCGCACGACCGCGGCAACGTGCGCAAGCTGGTGCAGGAGGTGGGCGGACTGCCCGTCATCATCAAGCTGATCAGGGGCACCCAGGGCGTGGGCGTGATGATCGCCCACACGCTGCCGGAGGTGCAGACCATCCTCGACACCTTCTGGGACCTGGGCCAGGAGATCGTCCTCCAGGAGTTCGTCGCGGAGAGCGAGGGCCGCGACGTGCGCGCGCTGGTGGTGGGCGACACCGTGGTGGGCGCCATGCGCCGCAAGGCGAAGAAGGGCGAGTTCCGCTCCAACATCCACCGCGGCGGCGAGGGCCGCGCCATCACCCTGTCCTCGGACTACATGGAGGCCGCGGTGAAGGCTGCGCGCATCATCGGCCTGGAGGTCGCGGGCGTGGACATGCTGGAGGGCCGCGAAGGCCCGCGCCTGATGGAGATCAACTCCAGCCCCGGCTTCGAGGGCCTGGAGGGCGCCACCGGTCAGGACATCGCGGGCCACATCGTGGAGCACGCGTTGGTGTACGCGGGGACCCGGGGCAGCGCGTTGCGCGCACGGGCAGGCCGCGCTTCCTGATCGAGATGTTGTGTTGAAAGCAGGCACGCGAGCAGCACCTGCGTGCCTGCCCGCCTGCTCCATGGCATGCGTGCGGGACTTCACGGTGCGCACGGTGCCTTGGATGCTCCTCAGGAATACGGGAATGCCTTCGGGCGGGGATTGTCCAGGGGTGTTGGCAGCGGTGGGGATGCGCCTCTAATCTGGCGACCCCCGATGAAAACGCTGCACAAGCCGCTGCAGATCACCGTCTACCAGGATGTGCTTTGCGCCTGGTGCTACCTCGCCGACCAACGGTTGGAGGTGCTTCGCCAGGAGTTTGGCGATGCCGTCCGCTGGAGCGTGCGTCCCTACCCTTTGCGTCTGCACGACGTACTGCCCACGGAGCGCGAAGTGCGCGGGCTGGTGGAAGAGGTGAAGCGCGCGCAGCGCGAACCCGACCCCACGGCCTCGCTGCTCTCCACGGACCTGTGGCTTGGCGGTGATCCGCCGCGCTCCAGCGTGCCGGCGTTGGCGGCGTTGGAAGCCGCGCGGTTGCAGGGACCGCAGGCGCGGGCCTTCCTCGCCCGGTCCATGCAGCGCGCCGCTCTGGAGCAGGGCGTCAACGTGTCGCGCTCGGATGTGGTGTTCGAGCTGGCGTCGCGCGTGGGCCTGTCCATGAACCAGTTCTCCGCGGCCTTCCGTTCGGAAGAGACGCGCCGGCTCATCTACGACGAGCACCGGCTGGCCGGCAGCCGCGGCGTGCGCGGCGTGCCCTCGCTGGTGATTGGCGGCCGGTGGATGCTGTGTGGCCTGCGCGAGCTGTCCGAGTACCGCGAGCACATCCTCGCGTGCCTGGGCAAGGTCGTCACACCCCGCTCGGGTTACTCCGAGCGGCTGGTGCACTGAAGTCGCCCGCGCGCCTTCGCCCTGTTCGCGAAGGCGCGCCTCCTGGCTTCCCGCGGCTTCTCAGCCCGGGAAGGACTCCGCGGCGTCCTCCCGCGGGGAGCGCATGGACAGGAACATCCCCGCGATGAGCAGCTGGGCCAGCGCCATGCCGGGGATGAAGCCCACGCAGCACACGAAGAACCCCGCCACCATGACGGCGCCCCCCGCGAGCCCCACGCCCAGGATGCTCAGGCGCTGACCGCGCGCGGCCTCCCAGCTGCGGCGCAGCACCTCCACGGGCGAGGGCGGCACCTCTTCGTACGCGAGCTCCGGCTGGACCAGGTACAGCGGCAGCACCAGGTACGCGATGGGCCCCAGCAGCACCAGGAACCCCAGCCCCATCACGCCGAGCATGGGTGCCAGCGCGCTCCAGACCTGGTCCGATGAGGAGTTCAGGTCCACGCCGCTCAGGATGCCCGTGCCCACGAGCGCGAGGATGACCAGGACGCTCAGCAGGGCCAGCGGCACCATCACGATGGCGAAGACGAGGAGCATCGTCAGCGTGTAGGGCACCGCCTTGTGCATCTGGCTGAAGAGGCGCGCCACGTCCGCGCGGCCTCCGTGCAGCACGTCGAAGCACACGCGCAAGAGGCCCAGCTGCACCAGGCCCTGCACCAGCTGCTGCGCCACGAGCCCCACCACGCTCAGCACCACGGCGACGACGACACTGTCCACCGCCGCGCCAATGCCCGTGGCCACGTTGACGAGCAGGTTCGCGCCCAGGGACACGCCCAGGGTGATCAACACCGCGAGCGACAACATGCCCCACTCGCGCTGGAACGCCGCCCAGCACACGTCCCACAGCTTGCTGAAGTTCCAGTTCTCCCGCTGGAGCGGGAACGTGGCGCCGGAGCGCTCCCGGCACGTGGGGCAGCGGGGCGACGCGCCGTTCTGGCTGCACGTGTCGCACGTGAAGTTGCCGCAGCGGGCGCAGGTGCCCGTGGCCTCCCGCCCCGGGTGCAGCGCGCAGGACGCCCCCATCGCGCGTCCGAAATCCACATCCGACATCCGTATGCCTCCCAAGGCGCGACGCCCCCAGGGGCCGCGACCCGGGTGTCATATCAGGCGGGCCCCTTCCCTTCCCGGCGGGCAGGCGTCCCGGGTGAATTTCCGGGGCAGCGGGCCGTCATGAGGGGCAGAGGTTGCGAAGCGGGATGCTTTGAGGGTCCACTTCCGCGACAGGAGACTCTTCATGAACCGCTTGCTCGCCCTGGTCGTCCCCGTGGCCCTGCTGATGGGGACGGGCTGTGTCGTCGAGGCCCACTCGCACCGCCCCGTCGTCCGCCGCGCGGCCTACATCGCCCCCGCCGCCGTGGTGGAGTACCGGTTCGCCGGCGCGCACCCCGTCCCTGACGACTACGGCGGCGGCTGGTGCCCGGAAGACTACGCCCACGTCCACGACTACCAGCCGCCCCAGGCGTCCTACGTCTACACGGACGACGTCTACTACTACCGGGGCCCGACGGTGGTCTGGTACTGGGACTACCACCCCACCCCCAGCGGCGCGTACTGCAACTTCCACGGCCGCCACCAGCACGACTTCTATCCGCAGGGCTCGTGGGGCGCGGGCTACAGCTACGACCGCGGCACCCGGGGCTACCGCTGGAGCAACAGCCACTCGGCCTCCGCGGTCCCTGGCGGCCGCAACAACATCGCCCCCTCGCGGCCCGCGCCCGCTCCGGCCCCCGTCAACCAGGGCCGCAACGCGCCTCCCGGCGGCACGGGCACCGGCGCCCGGCCTCCCAGCGGCTCCAGCTGGGGCCGCGGCAACAACGCCGCTCCCTCCAACAACGCTCGGGACAACGACAGGGACAACGACAGGGACAACAGCCGCAACAGCGGCGGCTGGGACACCCCGGCCAGCAAGAGCCGCGACGACGACAAGGACAACAACCGCGGCAACAGCAACAGCGGGAGCAGCAACAGCGGCAATAGCGGGAGCAGCGGCAGGAGCAGCGGCGGCTGGAGCACCCCTCCCAGTGGCAACAGCGGCGGCGGCAGCAGCGGCAGCAGCGGTGGCCGGAGCAGCGGCGGTAGCAGTGGAAGCAGCGGAAACAGCGGCAGTAGCGGCGGCGGATGGAACACCGGCAAGAGCTCCGGCTCCTCCGGCAGGAGCGGTTCGGGCTGGTAGACGCTCCGCTTCCTCCTCCCTGGCGTGACCCGCGGCACCGGGCGCGGCCTTCCGTTTCCAGCGGAAGGCAGGCTCCCGGTGCCGACGTGTTTTCAACACCCGGAGGGCCCGATGTCCGGTGCGTCCTGCCCGCGAGCGCGGCGGTGCGTCGTGAAGGGGACGGACGACACCCGGGGACGGATTGCGTGCCTCCCCCGCCGTGAAGATGTTGCCGCCCGATGAAACACTACATTCGGGCGGCGGGTGGTGCCGTGCTCGGGCTGTTGGCGATGGCCTGTGGCGACGGCGGCTTCACACCGGACCCCGGCGTGCGGACCGAGGACGCCGAGGCGGTGGATCTGGAAAACCTTCGCATCCTCGTGACGGGCGAGGCACGCGTGTTCCCGGAGGCCGAGGGCTCGGCCGCGGCACCGGCGTCGCTCACCGGGATGGCGCTCACCGTGGAGGAGCCGCTGCGCGTGGCCGTCAACGACGCGGCCGCCACCTTCGCCACCGGCGAGGTGTCCGAGGACGGCGCCTTCCGCATCACCGACGTGCCCGTGCGAGACGTGCACCAGGGGCTCGCGGTGGGCCTGGTGCACGAAGGCCTCGTGCGCAGCACCACGCTCGTCTACGACACCGCCTTCACCGGCACCCGTCCGCGCACGGACGTCATCGACGCGCACGCGTGGGCCCTCCCCATCGCGTTCGTGGATCAGCTGGGCGCCGCCGTGGGTGCGCCGCGCCTCCAGGGCCACACCGGGGACCCGGAGGCCACCCTGGCCTCCGCGGGCTTCGTGCTGGGGCGCGTGGTGGACCTGAACGGTCAGCCCGTGAGCGGCGCGCGCGTGGCGTTGAACCGCGCCGACCTGGCGGACCGCGTCTACTACCCGTCCGGTGACCTGACGTCCGTGGACACCGCGGGCACGGCGGCCCATGGGCTGTTCCTCTTCGTCCACTCCGGCGCCGGGGCCTCCTCCTTCCAGCTGTCCGTGGAAGGCACCGACACGTACGTGCCGCGCAACGTCGACGTGGGCCCGGGCCTGGGCGTCGTCCTCACCGTGTATCCAGGCCGCTACGCACCCTGACCCAACCCTGGACAAGTCGGACATCCCCGCCTAGGACGGACATCCTTCCAACCCCGGCGTCCCATTGCCGGGGGGGCCCATGAGGCGAGATGTTGTGGCAGGATGCAGGGCTGGCGTTCCGGGGGGACGCGGATGATGAGCGGCCAATCCATGCCACGAAGCACGGCGTTGGTCCGTGCCCTTGCGCGCAGCTCCGCGGCGGCCTCCTGCCTGGTGGGCCTGCTGGTGCTGGTGGGCTGGGCGTTGGATGTCATGGTGCTCAAGTCCATGGGCGCCGCGCTCCCCGCCATGCGCCCCAGCGCCGCGCTGGGGTTGATGCTGGGTGGGGCCGCGCTGGGCCTGCGGCTGCCGGCCACTCCCCACCGCATCCAACACCGGCTGGGCACCGCGCTCGCCCTGGCCACGGCCCTGCTGGGCGCGGCGAGCCTCGTGGATGGCGTCATCACCGGAGGCAACGGGGGCCTGGACGCGCTGTTCCTGCGCCTCTTTGGCGAGGACGTCAGCGCGTCGCCGGGCATCGTGCCGTCGCCCCTGACGGGGTTGTGCCTGATGCTCCTGGGGCCGGCGCTGGCGCTGGTGGACCGGGGTCACCCGCAGCGGCTGTCGTGGTCGGACGCGCTGGTGGTGCTCGCGCTGATGGCGGCGCTGACGGGGCTCAACGGCTTCTTGCTGGGCCCGCTGGTGACGCCCGTCGCCGCTCCGTTCTTCCAGGAGCGCAGCATGGGGCTGCACACCACCTGCGTGCTGATGCTGCTGGCCATGGGCACGCTGTGCGCCCGGCCGGAGCTGGGGCTGATGGCGCGGCTCACGCGGGACACGCTGGGCGGCTTCGTGGCGCGGCGGCTGGTGCCGGTGATGCTGCTGGGGCCGCCGGTGCTGGGGCTGACGCTGGTGTTGCTCCACCTGATAGGCGGGCTCAGCCACGACGCGAAGCTGCCGCTCTTCGCCACGGTGGTGGCCGCCGGCGGCGTCACGCTGGTGCTGCTGGCGGCGCGGGCGCTGGACGTGCTGGACACCGAACGCATGCGGGCCACGGCCGCGCTGGAGGCCTCCGAGGAGCGCTTCCGCACCTTCCTGGACACCGCGCCGGACCCCATGGTGGTGGTGGACGCCACCGGCCGCGTGCGCTTCGCCAACGCGGAGGCGGAGCGCGTCTTCGGCTACCGCCGGGAGGCCCTGCTGGCCCGCGAGGTGGAGCTGCTGGTGCCGGAGGGGCTCCACGGCCCGGCCGCCCCCGGAGAGGGCCCGGAGCGCGCCACGGGAGGGCGGCTGGTGGTCGGGCAGAGGCAGGACGGCACCAGCGTGCCGCTGGAGGTGCGGCTGAGCCCGATGAAGGGCGAGGACGACGCCACGCGCATCGCCATCCTGCGCGACGTCACCGAGCGCCGGGACCTGGAGAAGCTGCGCGAGGAGTACGTGGGGCTCATCTCCCATGACCTGCGCAACCCGCTGAACACCATCAACCTGCGCGCCCACCTGCTCCAGCGCGCGCTGCACGAGCGGAAGCTGGAGCGCGAGGGCATCATGGCCCAGGCCATCATCCACAACGTGGAGTGGATGAGCACGATGATCGAAGAGCTGCTGGAGGGCTCGCGGCTGGAGTCCGGCCGGGTGAACCTGCGCCGCGAGGCGCGCGACCTGGGCCGCTTCCTGGAGGAGGTGCTGGAGCGCGACGTGCCGCCCGACGCGCGCGAGCGCTTCCGGCTGCACCGGGTGGATCCGCTGCCGCCGGTGCCCATGGACGCCGCGCGCCTGGAGCGCGTGGTGACCAACCTGCTGACCAACGCGCTCAAGTACAGCCCCAAGGAGACGCCGGTGGACGTGCGGCTCGCCGCCGCGCACGACCAGGCCGTGGTGTCGGTGACCAACCAGGGCGCGGGCCTGTCCCCGAGGGACGCGGCGCGCCTGTTCGACAAGTACTACCGCACGGAGGACGGCCGCTCGGCGGACGGCAAGGGACTGGGCCTGGGGCTCTACATCAGCCGGCTCATCGTGGAGGCCCACGGCGGTCACATCTGGGTGGAGAGCGAGCCGGACCGGGGCGTCACCTTCTTCTTCAGCGTGCCCCTGGAAGCCCCCGCCGCCCCCACGGCGCCCGCACCGCTGCGCCAGCGTGCGGGCTAACCCATTGGAATCACAATGGAAATGAGGCTATTCAAGCCAGCTTTCCTTGGGCTGGACTCTATTTAAGCCAAGGCCATTTGACTTAAATAATCCTCGGTCGAATGCTGGCCGAATGACTGACGCCTCAATGGCACCTTCGAGGCTGGGCCGGTTCGTGGAGACCACCGCCGCCGGCGAGCGCGTGCGGTCATTCGTCCCGCCGCCCCTGCCGCCAATCCCCTCCATCGACGTTCTGGGCCTGCTGGACCGGCTCAGCCGAGCCGACCGGGCGTTGGGCCGCCTCGATGGAATCACGGTGCTCCTGCCGAGCCAGGAACTGTTCCTCTACATGTACGTGCGAAAGGAGGCGGTGCTCTCCTCGCAGATCGAAGGGACGCAGTCGACGCTCTCCGACCTGCTCCAGTTCGAGCTCGGGGCCCAGGAAGGACAGCCCATCGACGACGTGCGAGAGGTCTCCAACTACGTCGACGCGATGATGTACGGGCTCGATCGCCTCAAGGAGTTGCCACTCTCGCTCCGACTCATCCGTGAGATGCATGCGCGGCTGCTGCAAAGCGGTCGCGGAGGCACGATGGATCCGGGGGAGTTCCGTCGCTCGCAGAACTGGATCGGAGGAACGCGGCCTGGAAACGCGCTGTACGTTCCACCTCCAGTGACGGAGCTCGACGGCTGCCTCGCTGCATTCGAGAACTTCATGCACGAGGAGCAGTCCCGGCTGCCCCCGCTCATCAAGGCGGGGCTCCTGCACGTGCAGTTCGAGAGCATCCACCCCTTCCTCGACGGCAATGGCCGTATCGGACGACTCCTCGTGACGCTCTATCTGTGCGTCCACGGCGTGCTCGGGAAGCCACTGCTCTACCTGAGCCTCTACCTGAAGACGCACCGGGCCGATTACTACCGGCTGATCCAGGAGGTCCGCGAACGTGGCGCATGGGAGGCCTGGCTCGAGTTCTTCCTGGAGGGCGTCGAGAAGACAGCGAACCAGGCGTTCGACGCGGCGACAAGAATCGCCGAGCGCTTCAAGCAGGACCGGGAGCTCATCAACAACAAGAGTGAGCGCACCAGCTCAGCGCTTCGTGTGCACGACTTGTTGCAGACGCACCCGTACCTGACGTCGAACCAACTCGTCGCTCGGACCGGGCTGACCGCTCCCACCGTCAACGCAGCGCTCGCGGACCTGGAGCGGCTGGGCATCGTCGAGGAGGTCACCGGACGCAAACGAGGCCGCGTCTTCGCGTACCGCGGCTACCTCGCCATCCTGAACGAGGGGACGACTCCGTTGCAGGGAAGCAGGGCCTAGCGCGGCACGAACCAGCGCGGCAGCCAGTCCGCGCCCTTCGCCGTGGTGAGCCGCGTCTGACCGGTGCCGTCTGGACGCATGAGGTACAGGTCGGTGTCGCCGTCGCGCTCGGAGACGAACACCAGCGCCTTGCCGTCCGGGCTCCATGCCGGCATGTCGTCGCGGTGCTGTCCGTCCGTCAGCGCCACCGGCGCGCCTCCCGCCACGTCCGCCACCCAGATGCGGCTCTTGCCGTCCGGGTGCCGGGCCACGTACGCCACGCGCTTGCCGTCCGGGCTGAAGACCGCCTCGCGCTCGTCGCCCGCGAAGCCTTCTCCGGACAGGGCTCGCAGGTCCGCGCCGTCCGCGCGCACCAGGTACACGCGCTCCTTGCGCTCGCGGTTGCTCACGAACAGCAGCCACTTGCCGTCCGGGCTCCACTGCGGCGTCCGGTCCTCCATGTAGAACGTGGTGATGCGGCGAGGCTCGCCCGTGCCGTCCGCTCGGAAGACGTAGACCTCCGGGTCACCGTCACCGCTGCAAACGCACGCCACCTCCGTGCCGTCCGGAGACACCGCGGGCTCGAAGCAGCCCTCCTTCACGTGCGTCAGTTGCGTGTCCACCGCGTTCGCCTCGGGCAGCACGCGCACCACGTCGCTGAAGCCCTGCGCGTCGGACTCCGCGACCAGCCACGTGCCGTCCGGCGCCCAGCTCGCGTTGCGCGCGCGGGGCCGGGGCGGATGCAGCGCCACCTGGCGGCCTCCCTCGAGCGGCTGCAGACGCAGCTGCTGGAAGACGCGCCCGTTCGCCTCGCCCGACGCAATCACCAGCAGCGTGCGGCCATCCGGTGACGGCGGGCCGGGGTACTCGTCCTCCGGCGCGGAGGTGACCTGCTTCTCTTCTCCGGCGGGCGTCACCCTCCAGACGTCCTTCTGTCCCGCCCTTTCGGAGAGGAAGACGATGGTGCCCGGCAGGGCCCGCCGCTCCGCCTCCGACAACGTGCCGGGCGCCTGGACTCCGCCAGCGCCGCCGCAGCGGCCCTGACAGCCCATGGCGCCCAGCAGGGCGAGCACGGCCCAACCCCACCGTGCCCGCGAGGGCCCGGAACGCTTCCGTCGTTCGAGGCCCTCGTGCATCACCTCACTGCACCCGGACGGCGTCGGCCATGACCACGTAGCCCGGGGTCGTCCAGCGGCTCAGCTGCACCTTGTTCCAGCCGGCCGTGAAGCTGTACGTGCCCAGCGTCACCCACTTGCCGCCGTTGGCCTGCTGGTTGACGGACACGCGGCCGACCTCGGCGCCCGCCGCGTTGTAGGAGATGAACGGCGCCGTGGTGGAGCGGTTCGTGCCCGCCACCCACCAGGCGGAAATGGTGCGCGTCTGCGCGGTGGGCAGGTAGAACTCGAACGTGGCCGGCGCGGAGATGGCCTCCGTGGTCGCGTAGTAGTAGCCGCTGCCGTAGTAGCCGGCGCTGTAGCCGTCCGACCACGCGCCCGTCAGCGAGAACCTCGCCTTGGACGCGTCGTTGTTGGCGCTGTTGCTGTCGATGATGATCTCACCGGTCGGCGTCGTCGTGCCGCAGTAGCTGTTCACCTTGCTGAGGTACGTGGACCACGGCCAGTTGGGACCCGGGTCCGTGCGCGTCGCCGGCTGCAGCTTGCCGTGCGCCACGATGTGGTAGCTGTCCTTCACGATGGAGTTGTCGCGCGCGATGTCGCACGACAGCTTCGCGGACGCGTCAATCTGCCCGGCCGGGAAGGACGTCTGGCTGGCGTAGCCGCCGTGCTCGATGCCGATGGTGAAGTTGTTGGACTGCACGCCGTTGAGCCACGCCTCCTTGCCACTGTTGAGCGACGAGTCGTACGTCGCGCCGATGTGGTAGGCCCGGTGCGCCTCGCGCACCAGCTGGGAGATTTCGGAGCCGCTCTCGTTCACCACGTAGTGCGCGCTCACGCCCGCGGCGCTGTTGGTGAGCCAGCTCCAGCACGAGCCGTAGGAGCCCTCACAGGTGTGGATGATGATCATCAACGGGTTGTGCGACCTGCTCGTGCTGTAGTTGCCCGACGGCGCCGCCCGCCAGATGGACGACGCGTAGTCCGGGCCCGCCGCCATGGCGCGCACCTGGGGACGCTCGAACTTCGCCTCCACCTTCACGGGCTCCAGCGACACGGCCACCGAGCCGTCCTGGTTGAGCGCCACCGCGCCCTCGTTCATCACCGCGTACACGGAGCGGTGCACGTGCTCCGCCTGCGCCTCCGGGTTGGTGATGCCGCTCAGCTGCGCCACCACCGGCGCCCACGCGGCCAGGTCCCCGCGCTCTACCTTCGCGTCCATGGCCAGCTGGGACAGCCGCGCCGCGCCCGCGCGCAGGTTGGACAGCGCGTCCGTGCGCGCCTCCTCCGCCGTCACGCCCGCCAGCGCCGCGCCCTGCTCCAGGTCCTCACCCCGCAGCGCCATCAGGCCGAACGCCGGCTGCTGGCCCGGGAACTCCGCCTCGCCCCGCACCATCTGCCAGCGCGTCTCCGCGTAGGAGACCGCCTTGAGCAGCTCCGCCGGGACGTTGAACTCCTGCGCGGCCTGCGCGAACAGCGGGTCCATCTCACGCGGCAGCGTGCTGCCCGCCGTGTCCGGGGAGGGCTGCGACGGCGTCTCGGCCGGAGGGGTCTCGGAGGGCTGCTGCGCCTGGGGACCGCACGCGGAGAGCACCAGGGCGACGGCCGCCGCCGCGAAGGGATTGCGGAAGGTTGACATGAGGGGACTCCAAAGTCGGGGGGAGGAACTCCACGCCTTCACAGCACCGTGCGTGCCAGCCGCCTCCATCCGTCACCTTCGTCCAGTTTTCTTCCTCGACCGGTGCATGCATGCTCCACCCGCACCGGGCGCGCGAAGTTCCTTGTGACTTCAAGCACCTGAAATCACGGAATTACCTACATCCCAGGACCCGCCGTTTCACGCGGAGTCCGAGATGGCACACGGATGCCGCACTGCCGCAATTCAGGACATCCGTGACGTAACGTTTTGTTACATCATTTCTTGTATTAATCACTATTTGCACCCATGGCGGACCAAGCCAGAGAGCCGTCCGGGCGCGCGCCGCGCTGGAAGGGCCGACATGGGGCCAGGGCATCCGCTATGACGCCACCATCATGCGGCTCTTCGGTATCGGCGACACGCACCTGCCCTCTACCCGGCAGAAGGACATGCACCGCTTCGGTTGGACGGACCACCCGCTGCCCTTGCAGCGCGCGTGGGACGAGCGGGTGCGGCCGGAGGACGCGGTCATCGTCGCGGGCGACATCTCCTGGGCCACTCGCGCCCACGAGGTGATGGAGGACCTGGCGTGGCTGGACGCGCGGCCGGGGCGCAAGGTGCTGGTGCGCGGCAACCACGACTACTGGTGGGGCGACTCCGCGTCCAAGCTGCGCAAGCTGCTGGAGCCGTTCCGCACGCTGGAGGGATTCCTCCACAACAACGCGTTCGTGCTGGGGCCTTGGGTCATCGCCGGCACGCGGCTGTGGACCGCGCCCGAAGCGCCGCCCATGCCGGGCGGGGAGATGGGCGACGAGCAGGGGGATTCCGGCTACGTGGAGCGCGAGACGCGCCGGCTCACCACGTCCATCGACGACGCGCTCAAGAAGGAGGCGGCCTCCCCCACGCCGCTCACCCGCATCGTCGCGGTGCACTTCCCGCCCGTGTACGCGAACGAGCGGGCCACCGCCTTCAGCGCCCCCATCGAAGCGTTCGCCCCCAAGGTGTGCGTGTACGGGCACCTGCACTCGAGCGGCATCCCCGCGGGCTTCACCGGCGAACGGGCGGGCGTGCGCTACGTGCTCGCGTCCTGCGACGCGGCCGGCTTCGCGCCAATGCTGCTGGACGAGCGCTGACGCCCTCCCCGGCGCCCGAAGTCACGGGAGCCCCAAGGAACCTGCCGCGTCGGCCCGGACACCGGACATGGGAGGTCGGGACGGGTGTGACGCCCGGTGAAGCGCTTTGTCGACAGGTGAAAAGGGGCCGTTAAGCTGGCCCCGGGTTCGCCCGTGAACCAAGGAGTGGAAGTCATGCCGTCGGACAAGGCCGAACTCGCCGCCCGGATCGCCATCCTCCAGTCGGGGGACTCCATCCGTGGACTCATCTTCAAGTCCGTCTTCGGCCTGGTGCAGCAGCACTCGGGCGCCATCGGCATGGAGAAGCTGCGCGTGGGGGAGCTGAACCACGACTACGCGGAGCTGCGCTCATACCCGGCGCGGGAGTTCCTCACGCTGTTGTACAGCGCGGCGGACGTGCTGGAGAGCGCGCTCGGCGCCCAGGACGCGGTGTTCCACGCGTGCGGCGAGGTGAGCATCACCCGCTACTCCACCGGGCCGGGGATGCTGGTGTTCGGCATCATCTCCCGGGGGGACCCCCAGAAGCTCTTCGCGGGCGCGCAGATGGCGTACAGCGCGGCGGTGTCCTACGGCAACCGCGAGTACCTCACGACGGGCCCCAAGTCCGGCACCCTGCGCATGCGCCGGGACATGATGCCGCCCGCGTACCACGTGGGCATCCTCACCGGTTCGCTCAAGGTGTTGGGTTTGACGGGCAAGGCCACCGCGAAGCCGCAGGGCATCGACCGCGTGGACTACGACATCGAGTGGGCCTGAAGCGGGGCGCGGGGCCGCGCGTCGACAGCGCTTCGGGTGCGCTCCAAGCGGACTTCAGTCGACGCGGGTGTAGGTCACGTCCAGCTGCGCCACCACGCGCTCGCCCACGGACGCCCAGCAGGCGAAGGTGTGGTCCGCGCCGCGCACGCGGGTGCGGTGCGCGCCGAACACCACTGTCTGGCCCGCGTAGGCCAGGCTGTCCGCGGACAGCTTCACGTCCTTGGCCACGAAGCGGGCGCCGGGCGCGCGCTCCAGCGAACGGCCCAGCGTGGTCGCCATGCGCGTCATGCCGCCCGCGACGACCGCCACCGGCATCACCGGGTGCATGGCGAAGTGGCCCTTGCACAGCTCCGGGGTGACGACGAGCGACGAGCGCATGATGTCGCCCTCCACGCGGAAGTCCTGGAGGTCCAACGGCTTGCTGTACGGGTTCTGCCGCAGCTTCGCCCACTCCTCCGGGGTGCGCTGCACGGTGTCCGCGGGACGCGGCTCACGGCGCATCTCCTGGCGCGCCTCGCCGAACAGGCGGGTGAAGGCGGCGGCGGACAGCACGTTGTAGTCCACCTCCAGCTTGAACAGCGGCGTGCCGTCCGACGAGGACAGCAGCGTGCGCGCCGTGCAGGTGCGCTTGCCGGTGTACTCCGCCTGCGCCAGCGCCCAGAGCATGTCCGTGGCGCGCTCCTGCGGGGCCGGCTGCAGCCACTGACCGCGCGCCGCGCTGGCCAGGTAGAAGTGCTGCCCGTCCTTGGGCGCCACCAGCGCCGCGCCGCACGAGCCCAGGATGGCCAGGTGCCGGCCCGCCTCGCCCAGGCCCAGCGGCATCGCCTCCGCGTCCGACGCCATCTGCACCGGCACGCGCGCCACCACCTCACCCGGCAGCACCGTCACGTCCTTCAGCGCGAAGTACGGATCACGCACGCAGATGCGCGGGTACAGCTCCTGCGCGCTCAGCACCGTGTACGGCGCCGCCTCCGACAGCGGCATCCTCGGCTCGGCCATCCACGACATGACGGACTTCACCGGAGAGACGGCCGGGGACGACACGGGGGCGGGGGAGATGGCCTGGAGCATGGAAGGGCTGACCTCGTTTCAGACGCCGGGTGCCGGGGGACACCTGGCCGCAGGGTAACCAAGTTCTATTGCGCTGGGACAGTATTTTTCTCTGCCCCGCGAAAAGATTCTCGATTCATCGACGAAAGTGTTGCTGCCCTGCCGTATTTTTCTATCTGAACCGGAAAAAACGGACAGGGGCGGTGTAATCTGAAGCAGGCAAGCCCCTGCGTAAAGGGCCGTGTGGCAGTCAGTTACTGACACCCCTGGGTCGGAACAACCCCTCCCTGGAGAACCCTGCCCATGTCTTTTCAAGGAGTTACGAGGCGGAATAAACCTCAAGCCCGGTAAAACAAGTGCAACACCGCCCGAGTAGGTTTTCTACTCCTGGGGTGAAGTCGCGGTGCGGTAACGCTTTGGGTTACAGCTCCACCTGACTGCCCAGCTCCACCACGCGGTTGGGTGGAATCCGGAAGTAGGCGGTGGCGCTGCGGGCGTTGCGGCTCATCCAGGTGAAGAGGGCCTCGCGCCAGGCGGCCATCCCGGGCTTCTTGGTGGGGATGAGCGTTTCGCGACCCAGGAAGAAGCTGGTGCCCATCAGCTGGAACTGGAGGCCCTTCTCCCGGCAGCGCTTGAGGATGTCCGGGATGCTGGGGTTCTCCATGAAGCCGTAGCGGGCCACGACGCGCACGAAGCCCTGCTCCAGGGGCTCCACCTCCACGCGCTCCTGGGCCACCACGTGGGGAATCTCCTCCGAGATGATGGTGAGCAGCACCACCTGCTCATGCAGGATTTTGTTGTGCTTCAGGTTGTGCAGGAGCGCGGGCGGGGTGCCTTCCGGGTTGCCCGTCATGAAGATGGCGGTGCCGGGCACGCGCAGGGGCGGGTGGTCCCCGAAGCTGCCCAACAGGTCCTTGAGGCCCAGGCTGGCCGCGCGCAGCTTGCCGGCGAGGATGTCCCGGCCGCGCTTCCAGGTGGTCATCATCGTGAAGATGCAGACGGCGAGCAGCAGCGGGAACCAGCCGCCGTCGGCAATCTTCGCCGCGTTGGCGCCGAAGAAGGCCAGGTCCACCACCATGAAGAGGCTGGCGATGGGCAGAGCCACGGAGCGGCGGACGCCCCAGCGCTCCCGGGCCACCACGTAGGCCAGCACGGTGGTGATGCCCATGGTCGTCGTCACCGCGATGCCGTACGCGGCCGCCAGCCGGCTGGAGGAGCCGAAGCCCAGCACCAGCGCGATGACGCCCACCAGCAGCGCCCCGTTGACGCCGGGCAGGTAGATTTGCCCCATCTCCTCCGCGGACGTGTGCACCACCTCCATGCGCGGGCAGTAGCCCAGCTGCATGGCCTGCCGGGTGGTGGAGAAGGAGCCGGAGATGAGGGCCTGCGACGCGATGACGGCGGCGGCGGTGGACAGGGCGACCAGCGGATACAGGGCCCACTCCGGGGCCAGGAGGAAGAAGGGGTTTCGGGCGGCCTCCGCGTGGCGCAGGAGCAGCGCGCCCTGGCCCAGGTAGTTGAGCACCAGCGACGGCAGCACCAGCAGGAACCAGGCGCGCCGGATGGGCCCCGCGCCGAAGTGGCCCATGTCCGCGTAGAGCGCCTCGCCGCCCGTCACCACCAGGATGACGGCGCCCAGCACCAGGAAGCCGTGCCACCCGTTGTCCATGAAGAACTGCACGCCGTGCACGGGCGACAGCGACCAGAGCACCGCGGGGTTGTGCAGCAGCTCCTTCACGCCCAGCACCGCCAGCACCAGGAACCACACGGTCATCAGGGGGCCGAACACCGTGCCGATGCCCGCCGTGCCCTTGCGCTGCACCATGAACAGCAGCAGCAGGATGACGAGCGAGATGGGAATCACGTACGGCTGGAAGACGGGGGTGGCCACGCTCAGGCCCTCCACCGCGCTCATCACGGAGATGGCCGGGGTGATGACGCCGTCACCGTAGATGAGCGCCGCGCCAAAGAGGCCCAGGGTGATGAGCACGGGCCGTGCGCGGTGTGACTGCCCCCGGGGCCGGTGCATGGCCAGCGCCATCAGCGCGAGGATGCCGCCCTCGCCCCGGTTGTCCGCGCGCATCACGAAGATGATGTACTTCACCGACACGACGATGATGAGCGACCACACGATGAGCGACAGCACGCCCAGGACGTTGGCTGGCGTCGGCGTGACGCCGTGCGCTCCGGTGAAGCATTCGCGCAGCGCGTAGAGCGGACTGGTTCCAATGTCTCCGTAGACGATGCCCAGCGCGCTCAGGGCGAGCATCGCGATGCGTTTGGGAGATTCCGGCCCCTCCGAAGGGGCGGCCGGTGATTCCGAGGGTGCGTTCACGGCCCCCGCTTTAGCCGAACGCGGGCCCGGAGCAACCGGCGCCTTGCCGCTCCTCTGGTTTCCAACCGCGCCAGGTGTTCCCATGTGCGCGCTTGAGCGCCCTGCCCTCGGGGGTGCCGGGCCCCGGAACGAGGCAGGTGCCCGTCACCAACGCTTCCGGCGGGTGGGTGTCGAGCATCCGCAGAAGTCAGGGATGGCGGGACCTGGGACGCAGAGCGCCGCGAGCGAGGGCGTGCTCCCATGGCGGGTGCAACGGGGGGACGTGGCATGACGATGGTCGCAACCAGGCTGGGGGAAGCGCGGCAGTACGGGGCGCGGCTTCCGGAGATTGAAGAGCGGCTGGCGCTGCTGGCGGAGGCCTCGCGGGTGCTGGCGGACGCGTCGCTGGAGCCCCCGGCGGTGATGGAGCGGCTGTGCGGGTTGGTGGTGCCCCTGCTCGGCTCCGCGTGCGCGCTGCGGCTGTTGTCGGAGGACGGGTTGTGGCTGCGCACGGTGGCGTCGGCGGCGGCGGTGCCGGAGGCGCGCGTGCGGCTGCAGGCGGTGTTCTCCCAGCGGGTGCGCGCGGACGAGGGCGTGGCGGCGGAGGTGCTGGACACGGG
>NZ_RAWF01000269.1:0-13221 GCF_003612075.1 Corallococcus sp. CA041A | reverse complement strand
TGTCCACCAACGGCACCACGAACAGCACGGCCGCGACCAGCACCTTCACGGTGGCCGGTCCGACGGTGGCCATCACCGCGCCGGCCAACGGCTCGACGGTGACGAACCCCACCAACGTGGTGGTGTCCGGCACGGCGGCGAACGCGACGTCCGTCACGTTTACGCTGGGCGGGCAGAGCTACGGCCCCGTCACGGTGACGGGCGGTAACTGGACGTACACGGTGCCCGGCCCGCTGGCCAATGGCTCACAGACGGTGTCGGCGGTGTCCACCAACGGCACCACGAACAGCACGGCCGCGACCAGCACCTTCACGGTGGCCGGTCCGACGGTGGCCATCACCGCGCCGGCCAACGGCTCGACGGTGACGAACCCCACCAACGTGGTGGTGTCTGGCACGGCGGCGAACGCGACGTCCGTCACGTTCACGCTGGGTGGGCAGAGCTATGGCCCCGTCACGGTGACGGGCGGCAACTGGACGTACACGGTGCCGGGCCCGCTGGCCAACGGTACGTACACCGTGACCGCGGTCTCCACGAACGGCACGACCAACAGCACCCAGGCCTCCTCCACCTTCACGGTATCGGTTGCGGCGCCGACGGTGGCCATCACCGCGCCGGCCAACGGCTCCACAGTGACGAACCCCAACGTGACGGTGACCGGTACGGCCGCGAACGCGACCACGGTGACGGTCACCTTCCAGGGCACGAACTACGGTCCCATCACGGTGACCGGCGGTAACTGGAGCCAGGCGCTGCCCGGCCCGCTGGCGGACGGCACGTACACCGTGACTGCCGTGTCCACGAACGCCCAGGGCACGAACAGCTCGACGGCGACCACCACCTTCACGGTGGACCAGACGCCTCCGGTGGTGGCCATCAGCACGCCGCTCGATGGCGCCGTCCTCAACACCCCCAACGTGACGGTGACGGGCACGTCCACGGACGCGGCGTTCGTGACGCTCACCTTCGACGGTGCCAGCTACGGCCCCATCAGCGTGGACGCCTCCGGCAACTGGAGCTTCGCGCTGCCCGGCCCCCTCGCCGAGGACACGTACACCGTGACCGCGACGGCCACGGACGCGGCGGGCAACACCAGCACGCCGGACAGCTCCACCTTCACGGTGGACCTGACCGCGCCGACGGTGGCCATCAGCTCGCCGGCCGACGGCGCCATCATCGGCACCAACACGGTGACGGTGACCGGTACGTCCACGGGCGCGACCTCCGTGACGCTGACCTACGGTGGCACCAACTACGGCCCCATCCCCGTGGATGCGTCCGGCAACTGGTCCTACGCGCTGCCCGTGACCCTGCCGGAAGGCCCGAACACCGTGACCGCGGTGTCCACGGATGCGGCGGGTAACACCAGCACGACCGCGACCTCCACCTTCACGGTGGACCTGACCGTCCCCACGGTCGCCATCAGCACGCCGGGCAACGGCACCTCGGTGAACACCGCCACGGTGACGGTCACCGGTACGACGACCAACGCGACCTCCGTGACGCTCACCTTCGAAGGCGCCAGCTACGGCCCCGTCACGGTGGACGCCTCCGGCAACTGGTCCTACGCGCTGCCCGGCCCCTTGGCCGAGGGCTCGTACACCGTGACCGCGGTGTCCACGAACGGCGCGGGCACCAACAGCGCGACCGCGACCTCCACCTTCACGGTGGACCTGACCCCGCCGACCGTCGCCATCAGCACCCCGGTGGACGGCTCGACGGTCAACACCCCCAACGTGACGGTGACGGGCACGTCCACGGGCGCGACGTCCGTGACGCTGACCTACAACGGCACGGACTACGGCCCCATCCCCGTGGATGGCTCGGGCAACTGGAGCTACCCGCTGCCGGTGACCCTGCCGGAAGGCCCCATCACCGTGACCGCCACGTCCACGGACGCGGCGGGCAACACCAGCACGCCGGACAGCTCCACCTTCACGGTGGACCTGACGGATCCGGAAGTCGAAATCACCGCGCCGGTGGACGGCACGACGGTGGCCTCCAGCACGGTGACCGTCACGGGTACCTCCGTGGGCGCCACCTCCGTGACGCTCACCTTCGAGGGCACGGACTACGGCCCCATCGCGGTCGACGCTTCCGGTAACTGGAGCTACGCGCTGCCCGGCCCGCTGGCGGACGGCACGTACACCGTGACCGCGGTGGCCACGGACGCGGCCGGCAACGAGAGCGCGCCCGACTCCGTCACCTTCACGGTGGACCAGACCGCGCCGACGGTGGCCATCACCACGCCGGCCAACGGCTCCACGGTGGGCGCCAACGTGACGGTCACCGGTACGACCACGGGCGGCGCGACGAGCGTGACCGTGACGTTCCAGGGCACGGACTACGGCCCCATCGCAGTGGATGCTTCCGGGAACTGGAGCCAGGCGCTGCCCGGCCCGTTGGCCAATGGCACCTACACGGTGACGGCGGTGGCGGTGGACGCGGCTGGCAACACCAGCACGACCGCGACCTCCACCTTCACGGTGAACACGGCCGCCCCGACGGTGGCCATCACCTCGCCGGTCAACGGCTCCACCGTCACCAACCCCAACGTGACGGTCACGGGCACGTCCGCGAACGCCACGTCCGTGACGGTGACGTTCAATGGCACCAACTACGGCCCCATCTCCGTGAACGCCTCCGGCAACTGGAGCCAGGCGCTGCCCGGCCCGCTGGCGGACGGCACGTACACCGTCACGGCGGTGTCCACGAACGGCGCGGGCACGAACAGCACCACCGCGACCACCACCTTCACCGTCAACACGGCGGGCACGGTGGACTCGGACAACGATGGCCTGACGGACGAGGAGGAGATCCTCGTGGGCACCGACCCGAACAACCCGGACACCGACGGCGACGGCATCCCCGACGGCATCGAGGTCAAGGTGGGCGGAACGGATCCGCTCGACAGCGACTCGGATGACGACGGCATCCTCGACGGTAACGAGGACAAGGACCACGACGGCGTCGTCGACGCCGACGAGACCGACCCGAACAACCCGGACACCGACGGCGACGGCCTGACCGACGGCGTGGAGCTGGGCCTGACCGAGCCCCAGGGCGACGACACCGACCCGTCCAAGTTCGTGGCGGACAAGGACCCGTCGACGAAGACCAACCCCCTGGACGACGACTCGGATGACGACGGCCTCACCGACGGCAACGAGGACGCCAACCACGACGGCAAGGTGGACCCGACCGAGACGGATCCGAACAAGAGCGACACGGATGGCGACGGCCTGACGGACGGTCTGGAACTGGGCCTCACCCAGCCCCAGGGCGCGGACACCGACCCGACGAAGTTCGTCGCGGATCAGGACCCCGACACCAAGACCAACCCGCTCGACCCCGACACCGACAAGGGCGGCGTGCTCGACGGCGTCGAGGACCGCAACCACAACGGCCGCGTGGACGTGCAGGAGTCCGACCCGCTCAACCCGGCGGACGACCAGGACGCGGATGGCGACGGCGTGGACAACGCCACGGAGCTGGAGCTCGGGATGGATCCGTTCGACGCCGACTCCGACGACGACGGCGTGCCGGACGGCATCGACGGGATTACCGACACGGACGGTGACGGCCTCATCGACGCGCTCGATCCGGACAGCGACAACGACGGCCTCAACGACGGCACGGAGATGGGCGTCACGCTGGAGACCGCTCCGCCGGGCACCGACACGTCGTCCCCGAACTTCAAGCCGGACGCGGATCCGTCGACGAAGACGGACCCGAAGAACCCGGACACGGACGGCGACGGCCTGAAGGACGGCGAGGAGGACCGCAACCAGGACGGTCGCCGTGACGCCACGGAGACGGATCCGAACATGAAGGACACCGACCAGGGCGGCATCGACGACGGCACGGAAGTGAACGGCGGCTCTGATCCGCTCGACGCCAACGATGACTTCCTGGTGGTGGGCCACGGCTGCGACACGGGCGGCTCCGGTTCGCTGGCGCCCTTCGCGCTGATGCTGCTGGCGCTGCCCCTGGTGGGCCGCCGCTTCCGCCGCGCCGGGGACTTCCTGGCGCGCGCGGGTGGGGCGCTGGCGGTGTTCGTCATGGCTTTGTTCGCGGGCACTTCCGCCCACGCGCAGGCCACCGCCGTGTCGCAGGCCATCGACGTGCAGCAGTACAAGCCGGGCCCGGGCATCGCGGACGTGCTCGCGGTGCACGGCGCGAAGGTGCAGCGGCACCTGGGGTGGAACGTGGGGCTGTCGGTCAACTACGCCGACAAGCCGCTCAACTTCTTCGACCCCCGCTCGGACACGTACGTCACCTCCCTGGTGAAGAGCCAGGTGGGCTTCGACCTGATGGGCGCCATCGGCCTCTTCGACCGGTTCGAAATCGGCGTCGTGCTGCCCATCACCATCCAGGGCTCGGAGAACTCGCCGGCCGTGGATTCCTCATTCGCCAACGGGGTGGGCGGAGGCGGCATCGGCGACCTGCGCCTCATCCCGAAGGCGCGGCTCTTGGACGGTGACGACTACGGCGTGTCCGTGGTGCTGCCCATCTCGCTGCCCACGGGTGGTGCGTCGGACTTCCTCGGCGGGTCCGGCGTGTCCGTCAACCCGCGCGTGGTGGCGGAGTACGGCAAGCGCTTCCGCATCCTCGCCAACGTGGGCGTGGACATCCGCAAGTCGGAGCAGCTGCGCAACCTGAACGTCGGCAGCGCGCTGGCGTACGGGGTGGGCGCGGAGGTTCCGCTGGGTGACCTGCCGCTGGCCGCCCAGGCGTCGCTGGTGGGCGCGATGGGCTTCAAGCAGCAGAACGAGGAGGAGCGTCCCCTGGAACTGCTCGCGGCCCTGAAGTACCGCGCGCCCACCGGCCTGTCCGCGCAGGTGGGCGCGGGCCCGGGCCTCACGCACGGCTACGGCACGCCGACCTTCCGCGTGCTCGCGTCCGTGGCCTACAGCGCCCCGGAGCGCGCCGCGGAGCCCCGGCCGGTGTGCCCGGAAGGCCCCGAGGACTTCGACGGCTTCCAGGACCAGGACGGCTGCGCGGACCCGGACAACGACGGCGACGGCATCCTGGACACGGCCGACCAGTGCCCCAACGAGCCGGAGACGGTGAACGGCTTCGAGGACGAGGACGGCTGCCCGGACACGAAGCCCGTGCCGCCTCCGCCCGCGCCGGTGGACTCCGACGGCGACGGCATCATGGACCCGGACGACAAGTGCCCCAACGCGCCCGAGGACAAGGATGGCTTCCAGGACGAGGACGGCTGCCCGGATCCGGACAACGACAAGGACGGCATCCCCGACGTCGCGGACAAGTGCCCCAACGAGCCGGAGACCATCAACGGCGTGGATGACGAGGACGGCTGCCCGGACAAGGGCAAGGTCAAGGTGCTCGTCGAGGGCGAGCGCATCCTCATCCTGGAGAAGGTCTACTTCGCCACGAACAAGGACGTCATCCTGCCGCGCTCGTTCCCCATCCTGAAGCAGGTGGCCGCCGTGCTGCGCGCCAACCCGCAGGTGGAGCTGCTGCGCGTCGAGGGCCACACCGACAGCCAGGGCAACGACGCCGCCAACCTGGACCTGTCCAAGCGCCGCGCCGCCAGCGTGAAGACGTTCCTCATGAACGAGGGCATCGCGGGCGAGCGCCTGGAGTCCGAGGGCTTCGGCGAAACGAAGCCCGTGGACACCAACAAGACGGCCGCGGGCCGTGAGAACAACCGCCGCGTGGAGTTCAACATCACGCGGATGGGCAAGGTGGAAGTGGAGAAGCCCGCCCCGTAGCACCCGCGACACGGAATGAAACACGGAAGGCCCGGTTCCCCCCGAGGGAGCCGGGCCTTTTCGTCATCCGCGCCCCGTCCTGTCACGTCACGCGTGCGCGGAAGACGCGCACAACTGGTCACGGCGAGTCAGCGAACGCGAGTCAAGAGGGTGTTTACATCCGCGCGATGTCCGCATGGCCGCTGATGCCATTCGCGTAAGTGGGCGTCAGGACTCGGTCGCGCAGCAGGGCGCTACAGGCTGGTAGCGGAATACTTGCCAAAGCGCCCGACTTCCTGATGATTGTCGAGGGTGGGTGTTTCCGCGGACGGCGCCGCGGTGCTTCCGCCACGAGGACGACATGGACCAGTTCGAGCAGAACAAGCAGGCCGCGAAGATTCGTGTCGTGGGCGCGGGCGGGGCGGGCTGCAACGCGGTCAACACGATGATTCTGTCGAAGTTGGACCGCGTGGACTTCATCGCCGCCAACACCGATGTCCAGGCGCTCGCCGCGAGCAAGGCGCCCACCCGGCTGCAGCTGGGCCAGGCGCTCACCAAGGGCCTGGGCGCCGGCGCCAACCCGGAGATGGGCCGCGAGGCCGCCCTGGAGTCGCGCGATCAGATCGCCGCGGTGCTGGAAGGCGCCGACATGGTCTTCGTCACCGCGGGCATGGGCGGTGGCACCGGCACGGGCGCCGCGCCCATCATCGCGGACATCGCCAAGAGCCTGGGCTGCCTCACGGTGGGCGTCGTCACCAAGCCCTTCCTCTTCGAAGGCAACAAGCGCCGCAAGCAGGCCGAGCAGGGCATCGTGGAGCTCAAGGCCGCGGTGGACACGCTCATCACCATCCCCAACCAGCGCCTGCTGTCGCTCTCCAACGAGCCCATGCCGCTGCTGGAGACCTTCAAGCGCGCCGACGAGGTCCTGCTCAACGCCGTGCAGGGCATCAGCGACCTCATCCAGTACCACGGCTACATCAACGTGGACTTCGCGGACGTGAAGACCATCATGAGCGACAAGGGCCTGGCGCTCATGGGCACGGGCAACGCCTGTGGCGACCGCCGCGCCGTCACCGCCATGCAGCAGGCCATCTCCAGCCCGCTGCTGGAGGACGTCTCCATCGACGGCGCCACGGGCCTGCTCATCAACATCACCGGCGGCCGCGACATGACCCTGCAGGAGGTCAACGAGGCGCTGACGCTGGTGCACGACGCGGCGGACGGCGAGGCGGAGATCATCTTCGGGTCGCTCATCGACGAGCAGATCCAGGACGAGGTGAAGATCACCATCATCGCCACGGGCTTCGTGCACCGGGACGCGAAGGCGCGCCCCATGGCGCAGGTGGTGCAGGTGCCGCTGGTGGGCCGTCCCTCCACGCAGCCGTCCGTGCTGTCCTCCTCGCGTGAGGAGGTGGCCAGCCTGGTGCCCGCGAAGGGCAATCCGCGTCCGACCATGTCCACCGTGGAGACGCCCAAGTCGTCCATGCAGAGCGCGCGCACGGCCGTGGTGAAGGACGCGGCGCTGCCCCTGGACGAGGATCAGTTCGACATCCCCACGTTCCTGCGCCGCCAGGGCCAGACGGAGCTGCCGTAATCAGGCAGCGGCGGGGACGCTAGCGGGGGAGGCGGGCGACGCTCGCCGTGCCCCTGCCGGTGAGGCGGTCGCATTTGGTGAACAGTCCGTCCACCTCGTCGTAGAGCGCGTCGATGCGCTCCGACGCGCTGGGGGCGGGCAGCAGGCCGTCGCCGGAGAGCTCCTCCAGGCGGGTGCCGGCGCGCTGCAGCAGCTGCAGGGCCTTGAGCAGGGAGCGGCCCTGCTGCGTGCCGTCGGGCGTGAAGAGGGTGCCGCCCTCGTAGAGCGTCACCAGATTGGAGCGGGTGTCCTGCTGCCGCTGGTTGAGCCGGTTCCGGTACAAGTCCAGACGGCGGGCGCGGCGGGCACCATGCAGGTCCACGACGCTGTGCGTTCCTGTTGAGGGAGGATTCACGTCGGGCAAGGTACGCCAGGGGCTCGCAAGCCCGCAAATTTACGGGACTGTACGGACCTGTTGCGCGACTGCCCGGACGCTTGTCAGTCAAGGGGGTGGGGGTTAGTTTGGCCGCCCTTCGCAACGCCAGGGTGCCTGCCATGTTCCAGAAGCTGCTCATCGCCAACCGGGGTGAAATCGCGCGTCGCATCGGGGCGGTGGCCCGGGGCATGGGCGTGAAGACGGTGGCGGTGCACTCGGACGCGGACGTGAACCTGCCCTTCGTGAAGGAGGCGGACGAGGCCGTGCGCATCGGCCCCGCGCCCGCGAAGGACAGCTACCTGAGCATCCCCGCCATCCTGGAGGCCGCGAAGAAGACGGGCGCCCAGGCGGTGCACCCGGGCTACGGCTTCCTGTCGGAGAACGGCGACTTCGCCCAGGCGTGCGCGGACGCGGGGCTGACCTTCGTGGGCCCCCCGCCGGAGGCCATGGCGCGGATGAAGGACAAGAGCCAGGCGCGCAAGCTGGTGTCCGCCGCGGGCGTGCCGGTGGTGCCGGGCAGCGACGGCGTGCTGCCGGACGTGCAGAGCGCCCTGGAGGCCGCGGAGCGCATTGGCTACCCGGTGCTGTGCAAGGCCGCCAGCGGCGGTGGCGGCATCGGCATGGCGGCGGCGAACAACCCCGCGGAGCTGGAGAAGGTCTACCGCCAGTGCACGGACCGCGCGAAGGCCGCCTTCGGCCGCGAGGGCGTGTACCTGGAGCGCTACTTCCCGGCGCCCCGCCACATCGAGGTCCAGATCCTGGGCGACACCCACGGCCACCTCATCCACGGCCTGGAGCGCGAGTGCTCCATCCAGCGCCGGCACCAGAAGGTGGTGGAGGAGGCCCCGTCGGTGCTGTTCGCCAACGGACGGAACTCAGGCCTGGCGGACACGCTCTTCACTGCGGCCGTGAAGGCGGCGAAGGCGTTCGGCTACGCCAACGCGGGCACGGTGGAGTTCCTGTACTCCGACGGGCAGGTGTACTTCATCGAGATGAACGCCCGGCTCCAGGTGGAGCACCCGGTGACGGAGCTGACCACCGGCCTGGACCTCATCGGCTGGCAGCTGCGCATCGCCGCGGGTGAGAAGCTGACGGTGAAGCAGGAGGACGTGAAGCGCAAAGGCGCGGCGCTGGAGTTCCGCATCTACGCGGAGGATCCGGTGAAGTACTTCCCGTCCCCTGGCCCGCTGAAGGTGTTCCAGCCGCCCACGGGCGAGGGCGTGCGCCTGGACGCCGGCTACGCGGAAGGGGACGTGGTGACGCCGAACTACGACCCGATGATCGCCAAGCTCATCATCACCGGTGCCACGCGCGACGAGGCCATTGCCCGCGCGGTGAAGGCCCTGGAGTCCTTCCGCATCGAAGGCATCAAGACGAACATCCCGCTCCACCTGCGCATCCTGAAGGACCCTGCCTTCAGCGCCGGTGAGCTGGACACGCACTTCCTGGATCATCACGCGAAGCCTTAAGTATTCCCCCCCGAGGAGGGACGGTTCATGGCGGACGTTGCGGCGCACATCACGGGCACGGTGTGGAAGATCGAAGTGAAGGTGGGCGACAAGGTGGATGCCGGCACCACGCTCGTCATCCTCGAGTCCATGAAGATGGAGATGCCCGTGGAGGCCGAAGAGGGCGGCACGGTGAAGGAGATCCGCTGCAAGGAAGCGCAAGCGGTCAACGAGGGTGACGTCCTCGTGGTGCTCGAGTAGCCACGGGCTTCGATGGAGCCCACGCTGGAGGTGGAGGATCGCGAGGGCGGTGTCCGGGTGCTCACCGTCTCCAACCCGTCGCGGCGCAACGCGCTGAATGACGCGTTGCTGGCCCGGATGGACGCGGCGCTGGAGCCGGCCGCCCACGTGCGCGCGCTGCTGGTGCGCGGCCAGGGCGGGCACTTCTGTGCGGGCTACGACTTGACGCACCTGGGGCCGCCGGGCGCGGACGGGCGGCTGCCGGATGACCCGCTGGTGGCGTGCCTGCTGAAGCTGGAGCGGCACCCGTCGCCGTCGGTGGCGCTGGTGCAGGGCGGCGCGGTGGGCGCGGGCTTCGACCTGGCGGCCTCCTGCGACTTCCGCGTGGGCGCTTCCGACGCGTTCTTCCTCATGCCTCCGGCCCGGCTGGGCATCGTGTACTCGCCGGAGGGGCTGGCGCGGGCGGTGCGGCTGGTGGGGCTTTCACGCGCCAAGCAGCTGTTCCTCACCGCGCGCCGGCTGCCGGCGGCGGAGGCGCTCGCATGGGGCTTGTTGGATGAGTGCCCCGAGGACGCGGAAGCGCGCGCCCTGGCGCTGTGCGGGACGCTGGCCGCGGGGGCGCCGAAGGCGGTGTCGGGGATGAAGGAGGCGTTCGGGCTGCTGGCGCGCTCCGGGCTGTCCCCGGAGGACGTCGCGCACCTGCGTCAGGTGCGCGGCGAGGCGTTTGGCAGCGAGGACGCGAAGGAGGGGCGCGCGGCCTTCTTGGAGAAGCGCGCGCCCCGTTTCACCGGTCGCTAGGTGTCGCCGAACAGCTCGCCCATGCGCAGCTGCAGCGCGGAGGCGATCTTGTAGAGCGACGAGATGGACGCGGAGGACTCCGCGCGCTCAATCTGGGACAGCAGGGACACGGACAGGCCGGTGCGGCGGGCCAGCTGCTTGAGCGTGAGCTCTTGCGTCTTGCGCGCGTCGCGGATGGTGCGGCCGATGGCGCGGTGCAGGTCTGCTTCCGGGTCCTGGGACAGGCCCTTCTTCTGCAACGCGTTGCGCACGGCGGCCGTGAACTGCTCCGGCTCCATGGGCTTCTTCACGTAGTCGGACGCCTGCGCCTTGAGCGACGCGACGGCCGTGTCCACGGTGGGGTACGCCGTGGCGACGATGACCGCGATGTCCGTGTCGTACTTGCGGATCAGCTCCAGGACTTCGGTGCCGGACATCTGCGGCATCATCATGTCGAGGATGACGAGGTGGAAGTCCGAGCCACGGAGGATGTCCACCGTCTGCGTGGGGTCCGTGGTGGTGACGACCTCGTAGCCTTCACGGGTCAGCACGAGCTTGAGGTAGTCGCAGTTGTCCTGCTCGTCATCAACTACCAGGATGCGAATCTGCACAGCGTCTCCTCGCTGCAGGGTTGAGGGAATTGCTGCGGGGGGGTACTCGCCAGGCTACGGGCCGGGGGACTTTTGCGCCTGGGTCGGCGGCGCTCCGGTCATCTTGGTCAACGCCTGGATCACCAGGTCGCGCTTTGGATAGCCCTCTGGCGTGAGCGTCAGGAACGTCTCGTAGTGCTGCTCGGCCATCTTGAACTTCTTGAGCTGGGCATACGTCATGCCAAGCAAGAGGTGGCACTCGGGAACCTTGGGCGCGAGCAACGCGCAGTCCTTGGCGATTTCCTGGGCGCCGTCCGGATCCTGGGCCTTCATGGTGAGGATCTGCTTCTGGATATCGCCGATCCGCTTGGCCACGTCCGCCGCCTTCATGTCCTTCATGTAATCGGACGTGGGCTTCTCATTGGACTTATTGGGCGCGGCGGCGGTCGCGTCCGGGTCGTCCTGCGGAGGGGGCTCCGGAATCTGGGCGTTCTGCGCGGCCTGAGCCTGCGCGGCGTCCAACTGGTCGCTCAGCTCCTTGCGCTCCTTCGCGAAGACCGTGTCCGTGGGGATGGCGCCGAAGATCTTGGTCGCCTCATCGACACCGGCCCCATTGGGCTTGAGGAGGGCCTTGCGGGTCGCGCCGAGGTCCTTCTCCGACTTCTTCTCCCGGTCCAGCCGCGCCTGGAGCTCTTCCAGCTTCGGTGCTGGGAGCGCCTTGTTCTTGCGGAGCGTGTCGAGCGCGGTGGCGGCGATGTTCAACTTGCCCCCCTGGAGCGCATCCAGGAAGGCCTGATCCGCCGGGGGTTCCGGGGGCTTCTCAGGCGTCGCGGGCGGGTTCGCGGCCACGGTCTCCGGGGACTTCGTGTCCGGGGGCTTCGCCTGCGGCGGCGGCTCCGGGATGGGCTGCGGATCCGCGACGACCACGGGAGGCGTGTCGTCCGGCGGCTTGGGCAGCAGGTCCTGGCCCTTCACCACGAAGATCGCCGCGCCCGCGCCAATGGACAGGAACGCGATGACCGCGGCGACCCACATCTTCTTGGAGCCGGAGCGGCCCTGCGCGGCGATGTCGTCTTCCAGCGAGCCGGGCCCCACGAAGCGCAGCTTCACGTGGCCCATCTCGATGATGTCACCGTGGGAGAGCGTCGCCTGCGCGTAGCTCTCGCCGTTGACCGTCATCCCGTTGGCCGACTGCATGTCGATGACGCGCCACTCGCCGGTCTCCTCGCGCACGACCTTCGCGTGCGTGCGGGACAGCGAGCGGTGGTCCAGGGCCACGTCGTTCTCCGACGTGCGGCCGATCCGCAGCTCCGTGCGGTTGCAGTCGTACTCCTGGCCCTTGAACTCAGCGGGGGCGAGCACCACCAGCCGGGGCTGCTCGTCCTCGGGCACGCGTTCCACGCGCCGGGGCCGGTCCGCCTCCATCTGGTCCATGCGGATGATGGACGTGGCGTTGCGGCGCGCCTCCGCGGACACGGGCGTGTGCTCGTGTTCGTCCTCGGAGTCCTCCTCCGCCTCGTCCTCACCATCCACCATGGTGTCGCGGGGACGGGGTCCTCCGGCGACCTCGTCGTCGTCCTCCTCCTCGGGCTCCGGCTCTGGCCGGCGGGAGGCGGGCACCTTGGCGGTGATGGCGCCAGTGGGGGCGGCAGCGTTGGCCGCGCCCTCGACCTGCAAGGCCAGATCGTAGTCGCCAATCTGGATGAGGTCGCCCTCCTTGAGAGGGAGCTGGCCTGCGACGCGTTCTCCGTTGATCCGGGTGCCGTTGTAGCTCCCCAGGTCTTCGAGCACGACGTGGCCATTGAGGCGCACGAGCCGGGCGTGTCGACGTGACACGTTTCGCTCGGTCAGGCGGATGGTGTTCCCCTCCTGACGTCCAATGGTGATTTCGTCGCGCACGAAGGGAACAACGGTCTTGCGCCCCTCGTCGTCTTCGATGATGAGCTTCAGCACGGGTCCGGTCCGAGTACAGCTATAGCAGAATGCCCTTTGCCGAGACAAGCCATGTATCCCCCGAGAACAACAGGGTTTTTCGCCCATCCCAAGGGCAGGGAGGCACTGTTGTCCATCGGTCGATTGGCCGGAAAGGGTGGGGAGGGCAGGATACCGGGGCTCACGATAGCGCTGATCGCGGCGCAGGCCATTCTGTACACCATGGTGGCGTCCGGAGGCCCACCCGGAGTGGATGCGTTGATCCACTGGGGGGCGAAGTCCGGCCCCCTGGTGACGGACGCGGGGCAGGGCTGGCGGCTTTTGACGGCCAACCTCCTGCACCGGGACGCCCTGCACCTGGGCCTCAATCTGCTGGTGTTCGCGGGGGTGGGCACGGCGGTGGAGCGCTCGTGCCGGTGGTGGGACTACGTGGCGCTGCTCGTCGTGTCCGGGCTGGCGACGATGGCGGGCTCGCTCTGGTGGTCTCCGACGGTGAGCGTGGGCG
>NZ_RAWF01000268.1:0-13394 GCF_003612075.1 Corallococcus sp. CA041A | reverse complement strand
GCCGCCACCGACGCGAGCCGGGCCGGGGGAAGGGCGCCGCGTCCCCGAAGGCCGTGCACCGCCACCGCCAGGAACAGGGCCCACGCAATCCAGGGCACCAGTGACACCGCGAGCGCCCAGGGCCGGGGCGGCACGCTCCACAGCCACGGACCCAGCAGCCAGGCCTCCAGGAACCGGGGCATCGCCTCCGGAGAAGCCAGTTGCCCGAGCCGCGCCATCCCGAACACGCCCATGAACAGCAGGGCCTGCCTCGCGGCGTTGCGCGCATTCCTTCCGCCGGCCCCTCCGACCGCTTCCCCCTCATTGACTTGTGAAGACATTTCCCCTCGGGATGAGACGGCGCGCAGTCTAATCACATCCCGTCGTCACACGGAAAACCCTCTCCGCGAAACGCGCCCTCAGGGCAGGGATTGACCCGGACAACCCGCCTTGCCTATACGTCCGCACTCAGAGGGGGACGGGTCATGGGAGCCCGCGCCCTGATGTCTTTCAGGCCTGTCTTTGATTCCAGGGAAAATCCATGTCATTGCTCAGCAACGTTCGGCCGTGGGTCCTGGGTGGCATTTGCCTCATGTCGGCGACAGGGGCCCCTGCCCAGGGACGAAATGGTTCACGTGCGTCCCATTGGAAGGCATTGCCCGGTTCCAGCGTGAAGGTGGGGGACTCCACGAGTGCGGGGTCCGGGAACGTGCTGCCGGACAAGCAGGCCTTCTGCCAGGACGTGAAGGCGGTGGTGCGCACGGTGGGCAAGGGCTTCAAGCCGCTCCGGGGGCAGGCCCAGCGGGGCAACACGGAGGAGCTCTCCATCTGGGAGTCCACGAAGAACATCCAGGACCTGCGCTGCTCCGTCTACCAGACACGGGTCCTGGGGGATTACGTGTACTGCGTCCAGACGAACCTGGAGTGCTCGCCGGCGCAGGACCGCTTCCACCTGCTCTCCAGCTATCTGATGAACACGTGCTACCCGGGCTGGAGCTGGCGGGACTCCCGGCTGGACTCGTGGGACACCTATTCACAGCGCCGGAGTGTGCTGGCCACCAACGACGAGGGGCTGCGCATCTCGCTGGAGATGAGCCGGGCGAAGGACTCCTATTCCCGCTGTGACGTGACGCTCACCTTCGAGCTGCTCTGAAGCGCGGCGTCCACCAGCCCCGCCAGCAGCAGCACCGGCGCCACCAGCACCATGCCGAACCAGGCCAGCGCGTAGAGGACTCCAAAGCCCATGCTCCACGGGCCGCCCACGACGGTCCCGGACAACACGCCCACGGACTCGCGACCTCCGCCCAGGTGCAGCGACAGGAAGAGCGCGCCGATGCCCAGCGCGGCCATGACGAACGGGTGTCGCATCATCGGTGCGCCTCCAGGTGCGGCGCCCGCGCGAGGCGCCAGAGGGGTCCTTCGACGAGCGCGTACAGCAGCACCGCGTCCGCGAGCGGATTGCCCGCCGCGAAGCGCAAGCCGGTGTCGTCGTGCACCGGGAACGCCGCGAAGTGGAGGCTGGTGAGCAGCCCATCCAGCGCCTCTTCGTCGTCGAACGCCGCCGCGCCCACGAGCGCCAGCCCGCTGGAGCCCGCGTTCGCGTTCACCCACGGAATCGTGGGCCCGGAGTCGATGTCCTGCACCGCGGCCTCCTCCGCTGGCCACTCCCCCGCCCACGCGAAGCCCAGCGCCTGCCCCAGGAGCGCGGCGCGGGCCCGCTGGTATTGGTCGCTCGCGAAGTCCGCGTCCACCACCTGGAGCATGTGCGCGGCGAGCCACAGCGTGGAGCCCTCCGGCCCGTCCTTCGTCACACCGTCGTAGGTGAAGCTGGACACGAGCAAGCCTGTCCGACTGTCGGACAGGTTCTTCCGCGCGGAGGCCACCCACCGGCGCAGGAGCGCGCCATGGTCCCGCCCGTCCACCCTGTCCGACAGGCGCAGCGCCGCGAGCGCCAACGTGTTGCAGAAGGTCCAGCCCTCGTCCGGGTAGCTCTCCGCCGCGAGCACCGGCGCGCGCTCCATCTGTCCGGCGATGAGGTCCACGCGCTCGCGCAAGAGCGGCGCGTAATCCGCGCGCTTCTCCACCATCTGGCGCGCGGCGAGCATCAATGCCAGCTCACCGTCCACGAAGAGGCTGCGCCCGGCCGGGTCCTTGAAGGGGCCCGCGTGCACGTAGGGCAGGAAGAAGGCCTCATGCGCCCGCCGTTCGTCTCGCAGCGTCCGGGCGATGAGCACGTCCACCACGGCCAGGTGCTCCGCTTTTCGTGCGGGCTCCGACAGCGCGAGGTTCGCGAACGACAGCACGGAGAAGGTGCGCACCATCAGGTCCCACTCCGGGTTCGTGCGGTGGAGCACGTCGCGCTCCGCGCTCGATTCCTGGAGCGAGAACGTGCGTTGGCGAAGGGCCAGCGCCGCTGTCAGCGCTTCCCGGTCGCGGGGCCGGAACAGGAGGTGGAGCGCCGGCAGCCACACCGCCACGGCCAGCACCAGCAGCATGAGTTTGCGTCGCATGCCCGGCAGTATGGGCCGAGGGCAGGGCCGCATCCTGGACCCGCGGGCCGGACGGTCGGCCCCGCTCGCTGAACGGTCGCGGTCCTGCCTGAACCGGCACATCCAGGGAACGTCATGTCCCAATCCGCCGGGCCCGCGTGTCTCAAGGGCCATGAAGACACCTGGCTGGACGGCACTGACGATTGGAGTGTTCCTGGGAGGCTTTGGCCTGCTGAAGCCCCCTTCAGCGGAGGCGTGCGGACGCCCCCTGTGCACCGTGGAGGACAGCCGCGTTCCCCTGCCCCCGGACGCGGTCGTCCCGGCGAACGTGCCCGCCCTGGTGGTGGTGCCTCCCGCCTATGAGTGGGTAGAGGAGCAGAGCCTGCGCTTGCGAACGGAGGCAGGCGTGGATGTGGAGGCACGTCTCATCAAGGGCCCCGGAAACAGCGGCGTCCTCGCCCCAACCGCCCCGCTCGTTGCCGGAACGCGCTACCACCTGGAGGGGACCGTCCCTTGCAGTGGCGGCGGCGGTGGGCATCCGTTCGTCGTGATGGCGGACTTCACCGCGGGCCCGGAGGCCGCGCTGCCCACGACGACCGGCGTGCTGCAGGCGGGAGACGGACAGCTTGGGCAGATCAAGGTCTGGGACGGCAGCGCGTCGTGCGCGTCGGGCTACATCGGTGGCTGGGTGACGCTGGAGTTCACCCCCGCCCCCGAACTGGTGCCCTTCCTGCCGTGGGTGCGCTGGACGCTGGAGGTGGATGGACAGACGTGGGCCACGGCCCCGCACGGCGCGGTGGACTCCAGCGGCGGTGTCATCCCCGCGGATGGATTCAGGACGATGCGGGACCTGCTGACCGTCTACACGCTCTGTGGCTACGAGTCCCCCGGGATGCCGCCCTCGGCCGAGGGCATCGTGCCCGGAGTACATACGGCCACGCTGCGTCCGGTGCTCGAGCAGTCGGGGACGGCGCTGCCCGCGCTGGAGACCTCCTTCGAGGTGAACTGTCCTCACCTTGGCTCCGACGGCGGCTACACCGAGCCCATCCCCGACGCCGGCACCGACCCGGATGACAACCTCACGCCGAAGGCCAAGGGATGCTCCCAGGCGGGCGGAGGCCTCGCGGCGTTCGGGCTCCTGGCCACGCTCCGGCTCTGGCGACGCGGGCCGCGCACGAATCGTCCCTGAGGCATGTCCCACGTTCCCGGGCTCCGGTGTCTCATGGAGCAAATGCACGGATACACCTGGACATGGGGCGCGGTGGGGATGTTCCTCCTGGGGCTGGGGGCGCTCGCGCCGCGTTCCGCGGAGGCATGCGTCGCGCCCAACTGCATGGTGGATGTCCGCTTCCCGCTCCCCGAGGACGGCGGAGCGGTTCCCGCGAACGTCCCCGGGCTCGTGGTGGTACCGCCGCTCCTGGAGAACACGAACGTCTCCACCCTCCGGCTGCTCCAGTCGGATGGCACGCCGGTGCCTTTCACGCTGGCGAATGGCGGCCGTAGGACGCACGTCGTGGTCCCGAAGGCGCCGCTCGTGCCGGGCACGCAGTACCGCATCGAGGCGAAGGGCCTCTGCCAGTACCAGGAGACGCAGACGCAGTCCGCGACCTTCACCGCGGGCCCGGAGCTGCCCCTGCCCACGACCCTGGGCACGCTGAGCGTGGACACGCCGAGCCGGGGGGCGTTCCCGGTGTTCGGGGACTCGAACTGCGGAAGCCCGCAGGAAGGCGACGCCACCACGCTGCGCTTCACCCCATCACCGGAGCTGGTGCCGTTCCTGCCCTGGGTGCACTGGGCGGTGGAGGTGGACGGGCAGCCCTGGTCGTTCGCCAATCACCACGGGTTGACCTCGACGGGCGAGGACAACCCGGACAGCCACAAGTACGAATACAACCGGCAGCTGCTGTTCCTCTACACGGTCTGCACGACGTACAACCCGCCGCCGCCCGGCCTGGGCCTCACGCCCGGAAGCCATCGGGCCACGCTGCGGGGAACGCTGGAGCACGCGGACATCACGCTGCCGCCGCTGAGCGTGGACTTCGAGCTCCGCTGCGCCACGCCCTGCATGTCCGGTGGCTGCTCCGACGGGGGCACCGACGTGGTCGAAGACCCCGAGGACGAGGAGCCCATCAAGAACCCATCCAAGAGCGGCTGCACCCAGGCGGGAGGAGGCCTGACGGTGCTGGGCCTCCTCGCCACGCTGCGGCTCTGGCGCGGCCGCAAGGCCGGTGCTCAGTAGACCCAGACGCTCTTGGGCGCGAAGGTCAGGGGGCTGACCCACTCGCCGGGGCCAATGGGATGGGGGCCGCCAACGCAGTCCTCATTGAGGAACAGCGACGCGGTGTAGGGGCCGTTGTTGATGGCGGAAACGGCCCGGTCCTCCCAGCCGTGCTCGGGAAGGTTCACACAGGTCCCCGCGCCGCCAGGCGGCCAGGCCATGACGTTCCACACCGCACCGGTGAAGTCAGGCCCGTCGAACAGGCAGAGGACACCGGAGAAGGGACACGGATTGTCTTCCTCGGCCGCCGCGTCCGCGGGCGCCAGCACGGCCGCCGCGGAGAGCGCGAGCGTCACCGCGGCCCCCAGGCCCCAAAGGGTGGAACGCTTGATGCCGCCATTCTGCCGCCGGAATGCCTGCCAATTCATTTCAATGGCTCCCTTGCCCGGATGAACGTGCACTGCCCCGCGAGGGTAGGGCATGGCATTGAATCACCAGACGTGTAAATCCGGAAAACCATCACGTTCATTGTGTAGTGAACGCAAGGAGGAAGAAGCGCTCCAGGGGCAGGGCTCGAACCTGCGTCCAGCCGGATGAGAGCCGACCGCTCTACCCCTGGCGTGCGAAGGCGGCAGCCTTCGGACCGGACCTACTTGGACGGTGTCTGGGGCGCGGGAGCTTCCCCGGTCACCCGCAGGGCGAGCGCGGCGAAGGTGGCGATGACCGACCAGTAGAGGAAGCGGAAGTCACAGCCGATGCTGATGACCAGGTAGCTCAGTCCGTAGCCCAGGCCCGACAGCGCGGTGAAGAACGCGAGCGGCCGGCGTCTCACGTCGAAGAGCGAGAGCAGGGCCAGCGCGGTGAGCGCTCCCAGCCAGACCCAGCCCCGGAACAGCGGGGAGTTGCTCACGAGGTCCGCGCCCCTCCGCAGCCACCGGTGCAGCAAGCCCTGATCCGGCAGCTGGAAGCCCCAGGGGTTGGGATCGATGCGTGCCTGGAAGGGGAAGAACACCGGCCCGTCGAATGCGCCGATGAGGCGCCGGAAGGTCTCCCAGCGGTGGTGCGCGTACGCGACGGGCTGCGCTCGGACGACGCGGGTCCATTCGCGCACCAGCACGTCGCGCCGGCCGGGAAGGCTTTCCAGGCGGACGGGCCGCGCATCCGGAGCACCCGCCAGGAGGAACCCGACGTGGAAGGGCGAGTAGCTGCGCGCCAGCTCCGGGGCGGAGGTGTCCTGCTCCAGGGTGGAGCCCGGGAACAGCTCAGGGTGCGTGACGTAGATGCCCGCGAGGTCGAAGACAAAGAGCTGGCCCGCGGCCCAGGCCTTGCTGGCGCCCAACGCGCGGTTGATCAGGGACGGAGTGAAGACAAGTCCGGCCACGAGGCCCGCGAGCACCAGGGCCCGCAGCGGCCAGCGCCACCTCGGGCGCGACAGCTGGAACATCACGGGAATGGCCAGGGGCAGGGCCGCGACGAGCGCGTTGTGACGAAACGCCGTGCCCGCCATCAGCAGCACCAGCGCCAGGAGAGGACGGCGGCACTTGAGGGCGGCCACCGCGCCGAGCAGCACCGCGGCGGCCATCACGTCCTTCCAGAGGGTGACCGCGAGCGCCCAGACGGTCGGCACGACCAGGAAGACCCCGAGGATGAACAGACCCCTGCGTTGCAGACGCCCATCGGGTGAACGCACCAGCAGCGCCATGCTCCCCGCCAGCAGGAGGAGCTGGCCCACGAGGATCAGCCACGGAGAGCCCACCAGCCTCCCGCTGAGGCCCAGCAGCAACGACCCCAGGGGCGGGTGGACGTCATCGAAGACGCCGCGGAGGCCCTGCGCGTACTGGTCGATGGTGTCGACCGACATCAGCCCCGGCTGGAAGGCCGCGTACAGCACGACCACCCAAAGGACGACGCCGAGGCGAAGGACCGTGTCCCGCCACGCCGCCGTCGGTGGGGCGGCGTCCCGCGATGAGACCTGAGCCGGTGATGAGGAGCGAACCGAGGGTTGGGACAAGAGCGTCGACCTGCCAGTGCTGGAGCGTCCCAGTACCATGGGCCCCGGGGAAAAGCGCGCCGATGGAGTCGGCGCGCGATTCCAGCCGGTTTCGGATGGCTCAGGGAGGCGTCGGCTCGGGAGCCGTGAAGTTCACAATCGTGCTGCCGTCGCCCGCCGCGGCAAAACGCGTGGGCCTGGGTCCGTCCAGAGACCTCAATGTCTGCGCTGCGGTGTGCTCGGTGTTCCAGGCACTGCCATTGAAGAACGCAATCGTGTTCGCGGTCGTCACCGCATAGATGCCATTCTTGCTGAAGGAGAGCACGTCCAGGATATCCGGGACAGCCGTCCCACCGTTGGGAATCGGGAGCTGCGGCAGGGCATTCCAGCCTGCTCCGCCGGTCCACTCGTAGACCCGTCCATTGTCGCCCGCTGCGTATGCGTAATGAGCGTTCAGGACATGCACCCCTCGCATGAAGGCTGTATCCGAAGCCCCCAGGGACTCAGTCGCCCATGTGGATCCTGTCGAGTTGGCACGATAGGCCTGTGCCTTGAGATCCGCGTTCGCATTGCCTACCGCCAGGAGCGAATCCACTGACTTCAAGCCCCCAATCGCACGGAGGTTCGCGGGGACCTGCGCGATCTCAGCCAGGTCGCTTTCGTTGATGTAGGGCGGAGCCCAGCGGTAGATCTTCCCGTTGCTCGCGACCGCGAAGACCGTGGCACCGACCGCGGCGTCATCAATCCCAAAGACGCCATTGAAGTCCGTATTGTTCTTGTCGGTCGCCACCTGAGGCGTGAAACACTTTTCATTCGCTTCGACGAGCTTTCGAGTCGACAGCCACCCGTCCTCTCCGACGACGAAGACTCGACCATCCTGGGCGGCCCAGGCTGCATTCCAGGACTTCCGACAAGAACCATCCGTGAACTCCTTGAGGCCAGGGCTCGCACTGTCCAGATGAGCAAGCTTGTTCGGGCCCGCGATCCATCCCTTCTGCCCCTGGTCGTAAAGGGCAATGGACTTCAGCGTATCCGTGGGTCCGAGAACCCCTGCGTCGGTGACCCAATCGGGGACAGTACACCCCTCGTCCACGCCGCCGACGCAGTTGTTGTCCAGTCGGTCGCAGACCTCAGCCAGCCCATTCCTGACGTAGACAGAACTCTCATCGCAATCCTCGGACTGGGAAACACCGCCGTCCACAGGCGACTCACAGCCCAGCCCTGCGGCCTGGCCCTTGAAGCCATCATTGTCGCCGTCCACGTACCAGACCACCGGATTGACCCCGTCAAGCCGCTTACAAGTCGACTGGGTCAGGCTGGCACACGCAACCTTGCCCGCGCACTTGAGCTCATCCATGCACCCAGCATCGACGCCGAAGTCCTCGTCGTTCATGCCATTGCAGTTGTCATCCTTGCCATCGCAGCGGAACTCCGCCCGATCCGGTCGAACCTGCGGGTCATCTTCGTTGCAGTCACCACCTTTATCCGAGGCCCCAACAGGCTGGGTGCAGGCTTTCACCTCGGTGCTTCCGTAGCCGTCCCCATCCACGTCCGTGTAGTAGGTCAGCTTGTCGATCGCGTCCGACTCCCCGAGAGTGCAGTTGTCATCCTTACCGTTGCACACCTCCGTGGCGCTGGGATTCACGTTGATATCCCCGTCCATGCAGTCGGTGCCGCTGACGACACCCTCGGCGTCGTCGCTGCTGAAGTAGCCGTCCCCATCCGCATCGTTGGCCCGCACGACGAAGGCCACGTCCAGCGAGCCTTCCACGGGAACCTCCGCCTTCTTCTCCTGCGGGTCGCCCAACGCTGGGGTCGAACAGTCGACCTCATGAAGTTGCGTCGTCACGCTCAGCACGCGGCCCCAGTCCTTCTTCCGGTACACCGCCACCGACACGCTGCCCGGCGTATTGCCGGGGATCGCCACGTTGAGGCTGTTCGTGTTCGCCGCGTTGTCCACGTCCGTGGCGGTCACCGTGACGCATCCGCGCGCGAAGCCGCTGTAGGCGAGGGTGACGTTCAGCGCTCCGGCCTTCGAGTCGTCCTTCTTGCACCCCGCCAACACGGAGGCACACAGCACTGCCATCAGGATTAAACGCATGGGGCGGCATTTTCGGGCGCCCCCCTGACTCGGGCAAGACGCATCGCAGAGAAAACACACCTACACGCACCCCAACGTGCGGAGGAGTGCTTCAAGCCCGCCGCCACAAGATGTTTCCACCCTGCCCGGCGGCGGCATGCCCTTCACTGCCGACGGGCGCCATCTTCCCGTCACCCAAGAAGTCGAGGCGCGCCGGGTGCTCGAAGGGCCGAGGAAGGGTGCAGGCAAGCAGCGGCTCGCGCGTGAGTGGGGGGCCTGCCGCCGCTGCACTTCGGCATGGCGGCGTACTCCCTCGTGAGTCCCACCGGGGCCGAGGCGAAGCGCGGGTGACGAACGTGCAGGAGGGCAGCGTGGGTTGACAGAAACACTTCAGCCGGAAGGTGATGCCCGGGGAGACATGACGCGCGTCACGCGGCCCGCTATGTCCGATGCCGCGTGAGCACTCCCCTCCTCACCCTGCTTGCCCTCCTGGGCTTCGCCGCGAACTCGCTGCTGTGCCGCGCTGCCCTCTCGGGTGGCGCGGCGCGCAGCATCGACGCGGGTTCGTTCACGCTGGTGCGGCTTGCGTCGGGAGCGCTGGTGCTCGCGGTGCTGCTGCGGCTCCGACGGGGCGGCGGCAAGGCGACGGAGCACGGGAGCTGGGCCTCTGCGCTCGCGCTCTTCGTGTATGCGGCCGGCTTCAGCTTCGCGTACGTGCGTATCGGGGCGGGCGTGGGCGCCATGCTGCTCTTCGGCTGCGTGCAGCTCACCATGCTCGCGGCGGGGCTCGCGCGCGGTGAGCGGCCGCGCGCGCTCGAGTGGGCGGGGCTCGCGGTGGCACTCGCAGGGCTCGCGGGGCTCACGCTTCCTGGAGCGAGCGCGCCGGATGCGCTCGGCGCGGGGCTCATGGCCGCGGCGGGCGTGGCGTGGGGCATCTACAGCCTGCGGGGGCGAGGGAGCACGGACCCTCTCGCGGCAACGGCCGGCAACTTCGTGCGCGGCGTGCCCCTGGCCCTGGCGCTCGTGCTGCTCGCCCGCGCTCTGGACGCGGCCCCACACCCGTCGCCGAAGGGGCTGCTGCTCGCGGTCACGTCAGGCGCGCTCGCCTCGGGCGTGGGCTACAGCCTCTGGTACGCAGCGCTGCCCCACCTGAGCAGCGCGCGCGCAGCGGTGGTGCAACTGTGCGTCCCGGTCATCGCGGCAGTGGGCGCGGTGCTGCTGCTCGGAGAGCCCCTCACCCAGCGGCTGCTCCTGGGTGGCACCGCGCTGCTCGCGGGCGTTCTGCTGAGCCTGCGTGCGAAGCAGCGTCCTATCGCAGCCAAACACTGACGGGCACTCCGCGGAGACCGCTCCTTGCGTAGCTTTTCAGTGTCATCGCGGCTTTCCATGTAAACCTTGACCAACCCTTTCGTCTGCTATTGCATCAGCACCTCACCAGCGAAAAGGAGCGTCACATGTTGCTTCGTGGATTCGCGATGTTCGCCGTCGTCTCCATCTTCGGAATGGGCTGTGGTGGCGCGGAAGTAACGGACGGTGCCGAGAGCGATATGCAGGCCGGTCAGGTTTCCGCCGAGCTCGCCAACAGCTGTGAGACGCTCCAGACCCGCCGCTGTAATCCGGGGGCGGAGACGGGCTGTCAGTGGGCCAATGGCACCTTTGGCGAGTGCTTCTGCCAGGAGATCCCCTTCAACAAGTGGGTCTGCTTGAGCAACTGAAGTTCCCGCGGCAACCGCCTCTGGCCGGGAATGCCCTGTCAGAGGCGGCGCGTCGCCTGCATCCACAATTCATCAGCGAAAGGGAGTGGCATCATGTTTCTTCGTGGGCTCGCGATGGCCGCTGTCGTCTCTGTCTTTGGAATGGGCTGTGGTGGCACGGAAGTGACGGAGGGCACCGAGAGCGGAGAGTCGCTCGGTCAGGACTCCGCGGCGCTTGCCGACAGCTGTGAGACGCTCCAGACCCGCCCCTGTGTCTATGACACGTCGAACTTCTGTCAGTGGTCCAATGGCGCTCCGGGGGAGTGCTACTGCCAGGATGTCCCCTTCAACAAGTGGTTCTGCTGGGTCAACGACTGAGGTAGCGCCGCCCGTGGCGCGAGCCGGGCTCACTCCATCAGCCGGTTCAGGCTCAAGTCGAGCTGGCTGTTCACCAACCCCAGCAGGCTGTCCAGCGCGGCGTCGTCTGGCTTCAGCCGTCCGGCCAGCTCCGCGCGCAGGAGCTTGAGCAGCCGCTCGCGGGACTGGAGGACCCGGCGCGCCACGCCGGAGCGGGATTCGCCATACATCGTCGCGAGCCGGTCCATCGTGAAGCCATGCAGGTGGTGCAGCCTCAGCAGCGTGCGCTCTCGCGGAGGCAGGGCCTCCAGGACCTTGCGCAGCACGTCAAAGGCTGCTTTCTCCGAGTCCAGGATCCGGCGGCACCAGGAGAAGCTGAGCGCGGCACAGAAGCCGCTGAGATCCACGTCCCCCACAAAGTCGCCTTGATTGAAGGCGGTGCGGGATGCCGAGTATTTGATGACGTATTCAGGAAAGTCCACGCGCGCGTCTCCCTGACGGAAACCGGGCGGTGGGACCCGAACCGGTCTGGTATCGAGGAAGAACCGGGTCACTCAATGGGCGGCGGCTCGGGCTCCAGGAGGTGAGGGGGCTCTGACTGCCCTTCGTCACGGAGCCTGAGCGCTCGGTCGATGCGCGCGGCGGCGCTGATGAGGCCCAGGTGGCTGAAGGCCTGTGGGAAGTTCCCCAACTGCTCGCGCGTCAGCGGGTGGATCTCCTCCGCCAGCAGTCCCAGGTGGTTCGACGCCTCCGCGTGCGCGACGAAGACGGCCTCGGCCTCTTGGATGCGATTGGCCAGCACCAGCGCCTCCGCCAGCCAGAAGCCGCAGAGGATGAAGCCTCCCTCCGGCCCCCCTACCCCGTCATCCATCCGGTACCGGCGCAAGAACGGGCCCGCCCCCAGCTCCGCGCGAAGCCAGTCGAGCGTCCTCAGGATGAACGGATCCGTCCCCCGGAAGCAGCCCACGATGGGCAGCTGCAGCAGCGCGGCGTCCGGCTCGTTCCCTCCGTAGACTCCGACGAAGTGCTTGCGCGCCGGATCCACGCCATTGCGCAGGATGTCCGCCCGGATGACGTCCGCCAGGGCGGCACTGGACTGCTCCAGCGCCGTCTCTCCGAAGAGCCGAGCCAGGTGCTGCCCCCGGCGCAGGGCCAGCCACCCCATGAGCTTCGAGTGGACGTTGTGCCGCATCTCCCGGCGCGGCTCCCAGATGCCGTGGTCGGGCTCGCACCAGCGGCGGGCGGTGGCCTGGATGACTGAACGGAGCAGCCTCCAGGTGCGCAGCGGCAGCCGCCCGCCGGAGCGCTCGTAGAGGTACGCCGCGTCGAGCAGCGCGCCCGCGGTGTCGAACTGGAATTGGTCCCTCGCGTCGTTCCCCAGCCGCACCGGCCGCGAGCCCTGGAAGCCGCCCAGGAGGTCCAGCTCCCGCTCCGGCGGCACGGAGGCGCCGTCCAGCGTGTACATCACCTGAAGCGTGTCACCGCGCTGCAACGTGTCGCGCACGAAGTAGAAGAACTCGCGCGACTCACTCTGGAAGCCGAGGAGGTTGGTGGCGCGCACCGCCATCGCGGAGTCGCGGACCCAGCTGAAGCGGTAGTCCCAGTTGCGAGGCCCTCCAATCCACTCGGGGAGCGAGGTGGTGGGCGCGGCCACCATCGCGCCCGTGGGGCCGTACATCAGCAGCTTCAGCGCCAGCGCGGAGCGCAGCACGTGGTGCCGCCACGGCCCTTCGTAGTGGAGCTGTTGCGCCCACTCGCGCCAGGCCTGGCGCGTATCCCGCAGGTGGTCGAAGGGCCGGTACGCGGCCAGCGGCTCCGGCCGGTCGGAATCCCACGACAAAATCATCCAGCGCCGCTCGCCCGGCTTCATCCGGATGCGCGCCTGGAGGCCCGTGTCTCCCCGGCAGGGTGAGCCGCGCAGCGCCTCGCAGGGCCGCCACTCCGCCTCCCCGCTGAGCACGGCGACCAGCCGCTCCCCTCCCGACCCGCGGGCGACCAGGCCGTGCTCCTCCCGCTCCACCCGCGTCCGCGACGCCCCGTAACCGAAGCGCGGGTCGAAGACGATGTTCAGCTCCACCGGGCCTTCCAGGCACTCGATGCTCCGGTGCACCTCGTGGACGTTGGAGCGCGGGTCGTTGGTCCACGGCATGTAGTCGATGATGCGGATGGCCCCCTTGCGCTCGAAGCGGAACAGCGTCTCCAGGACGTTGGTGTCCGGGTCGTAGCGCTGCAGGCTCTCGAAGGGCCACACGACGGGGGTGATGCCGGTGATGCCCCCCTTCTCGTCATCGAGGATGCCGGCGAAGACGCTCGGGCTGTCGAAGCGGGGGAAGCAGAGCCAGTCGATGACGCCGTCCGGCCGGACAAGCGCGCAGGAGCATCCATCGCCAATCACCCCGCGGCCCGCCAGGGGGACCTCCCGGTAGGACGCCGGGTTGGTGAAGCGGAAGGGGCGGGCCATCCGCCTGGCGGCGCTGTAGAGGTCCATGAGCAGGCGTGTCGCGGGGCAGGAGCGCGACCTCCCGCCCTCAAAGTAGCGACCCACGCGACGGCCGCACCCGGCAACCCACCCACGCAGGGGGCCCCC
>NZ_RAWF01000267.1:0-13433 GCF_003612075.1 Corallococcus sp. CA041A | reverse complement strand
CCACGGGCGGAGGGGGGAGGTGGGACGGTGACGCCACGGGCTCCACGCGGCCATCCGCGCGCAACCGGGCATGGCGGCCAGTGCGGTACAGCCTCGCCGCGGCCTCACGGGGGTGCGGCACCAGGCGGCGGTCCTCGTCGCCCGCGCGCCACAGCGCCGTGGGAAGCCCCGCGCCCGCGAGGGCCAGTTCGCCCACCACGCCCACGGGCACGGGCTGACCGGCCGCGTCCAACACCCACGCCTGGAGGTTCGCGGGGATGCGTTCTCCCAGCGTGCGCGGCAACAGCGCGCCTTCCTGGGCGTCACCCGACAGCCACACCTCCACGCCCGCGGCCCTGTGCAGCGCCGCGCCCAACTCCGCCGAAGCGCCTTCCAACACCAGCGCGCCAACATGAGCCAGGGACTCGCGCGCTCCGGGCAGTTCGCTGAGTGAACGCGCGAGCCGGGCCGACGTATGCACCAGCACCGCGCCGGACTGGCGCGCCAGCTCCAGCAGTCCTTCCACGCCCGCCTCGGCCTCCACCAGCACCTGCTCCTGGCGGGCGGTGGCCTCGGCGGCCATGCGCTCGCGCACCACGGCCAGGCGACGCAGACCGTCCAGCACCACCGGGGTGTCCAGGCCGAAGTCGATGAGCGCCGCCACTTCATCCACGTCCGCCGCGCGCACGTCGCGCAGACGCTTCACCGCGCCGTCCACCGTTCCCACGAGGCCCGTCGTCTTGGCGTGGTTCTCGAAGGTGTGCTCCAGCAGCGCGTCGATGTCCTCCGGGGACAGCTTCTGGATGTCGCCCTGGTAGCCCTGGGTGAGCAGCAGCGACGTGACGATGTCCACCGAGCTGCGGAAGTACGCGAGCAGCGGCTTGCGCACGAGGCGCAACACCTCCTGGTCGTCGTCGCCCAGGTACGTGTGCAGCATGCAGGTGATGTGGCCTCGGCCGGGGTGGCCGTTGCGGCGCCATGCCTCGCGGTACAACGCCACCTTCGGCTTCAGCTCCTCCAGCGAGTGCGACAGCAGGCCCGTGAGCACGCCCGCGCCCAGCTCGCCCGCCATGCGGAAGGTCTCCGGGTTGGACGTGGCGGTGAGCCACACAGGCAGCTCCTTCTGCACGGGCTTCGGCCGCAGCGCTCCCTCCACCAGGGTGCCCGCGCCGCCGGGGCGCTTGAAGCGCTCGCCGCGCCACAGCGAGCGCAGCGTGGACAGCTTCTCCAGCAGGATGTCGCGGCGCTTCTCGAAGTTGGCTGGCGCGAAGGTGAAGTCCTGCGTGTGCCAGCCCGTGGCCACGGAGAGACCCACTCGGCCCTGTGACACGTTGTCCACCACGGACCACTGCTCCGCGATGATGAGCGGATCATGCAGCGGCAGCACCACGCTGCCGGAGCGCACGTGCAGGTGCTTCGTGACGGCTGCGACCGCGGCGGAGATCACCGCGGGCTGCGGGTACAAGCCTCCGAACGAATGGAAGTGCCGCTCCGGCGTCCACACCGCGGAGAAGCCGTTCGCGTCCGCGAACTTCGCTCCCTCCATCAGGAGTTCGTACTTGGGGCCCTGGAGCGCGTCCTCGTCGTTGGCGAAGTAGATGAGGCTCAGGTCCATCACCTTCGCGCGAGGCCCGCCGCCTCCCAGACTCACCAGCCGCGCGGTGATGCGCTCCGGTGGGTACACCACGCGCAGGCCTCGCGTGAGCGCCCATAGAGCCTCCAGCTCCGGACGGTCCGCGGACGCCTCGCTCGCGGACAGCCACGCGCCGCCGTCCGGTGGAGACAGCCGCGCGTCCAGGCCGGTGAAGAACTCCGACAGCTCGCGGTGGCCCAGCGCCCAGGCTGGCTGTCCGGCGCCCGTGGGCAGCAGCCACGCCAGGGTGTGCGCGGCCTCTCCTGCGCGGAGGGGAGCACCCGATGCGTCCACGTCCTCCACGTAGACGACGCGCGATGCCTCCACTCGCACGGAGGCCACCAGCGCTCGCGTGGTGACGAGCACCGGCACGCGGGTGCCTTCTGGCGCGTAGACGGGCAACTGCGTCAGGTCAGCCGGGCCCAGCGCGATGCCCGCGCCACCCGCGGCCAGCACGCCCCACAGCGCGGCCAGCTTCTCCGGCGATGAGCGCAGGCACACGGCCACCGGAGTCCCTGCCGTCACGCCCAGGGCCTTCAGCCGCTCGGCCAGGGCATCCGCCTGGGCGCCCAGTTCGGCCCAGGTCCAGTGCGCATCCCCACGCGAGACGGCGGTGGCGTTCGCGTGGCGTGCACGCCGCTCCGCCAGGAGGGCCGGCACGGAGGTGATGCCCGGTGAAGCACGGGGCGCGGGCCAGGCGCGGCGCTCGGCCTCCGTGGTCAGGGGCAACTGAGCGACAGGCGTCTCAGGCCGGGCGAGCGCCGCTCCGAGCAACACCTGGAAGTGCTCCATCAGCCGCTCCACGGTGGCGGCGTCGAACAGCTCCGTCGCGTACTCCAGGACGCCGTGGACGCGACCGGGAGCTTCGGAGAGCAGGAGCGTGAGGTCCGCCAGGGTGGCGCCCCATTGCACGGGCGTGCCCGGCACCTCCACCAGCGAGCCGCGCAGGCCCGTCAGGTTCAGCGTCCCGGCGCCCGCGGCCGCACCCGTGTGGTAGACGAACACGGAGTCCGTCAGCCTTCCTCGGCCGATGTCATGGCCCGGGATGAGGGCTTCCACCAGGTACTCGAAGGGCACGTCCGGACGCGTCTGTGCGTCGGCGACCTCGTCACGCACCTGGGTCAGCAGCTCGCGGAACGTGAGGCCTTCGGTGAAGCGCGTCCGGAACGCCGCCGAGTGCGCCACGTAGCCGATGAGCGGTAGCAGCTCCGGCCTCGTGCGGTTGGCGATGGGCGTTCCGACGATGACGTCCGTCTGGCCGCTGTAGCGGTGCAGCAGCGTCTGCCACGCGGCGAGCACCGTCATGTAGCCGGTGAAGCCCTCACGGCGTGCGAAGGCCACCAACTCGCGGGCGAGCGCGGGCGGGAACTCGACCGTCATGCGCTCGGAGGTGAGCGGGCTCTCGGTGGGGCGCGGGCGGTCGGTGGGCAGGTCCAGCTTGCGCGGCATGCCAGCCAGCCGCTGCCGCCAGCCCTGGTCCTGTTCGGGCAGCCGGCCGCCCGCGATGCTGTCGCGCTGCCACGCGCCGAAGTCCGCGTACTGAACGGGCAGCGGGGGCAGGGGAGACGGACGCCCCTGGAGGAAGGCGTCGTAGAGCTGGCCCAGCTCCTGGACGAAGAGGGCGATGGACAGCGTGTCGCTGACGATGTGGTGGATGCCGCACAGGAGCAGGTGCAGCCGCGTGTCCACTCGCACGAGCGTGGTGCGCAGCACGGGGCCGTGGACCAGGTCGTACGGCTTCGCGGCGTCCTCACGGGCGAGCCGGAGGGCCTCGGGTTCACGGGTCTCCGCGGGGCCTCGCAGCTCCACGCGGGTGAGCGGGACTCGCATGTGCGCGTGGAAGCGCTGCACGGGGCGGCCGTCCACGGCGTCGTAGGTCGTGCGCAGCGCTTCGTGGCGCTGGACGATCTCCTGGATGCCGCGCTCCATCACGTCCGCGTTCAGGTCGCCTTCGAGCCGCAGGACGAACGGGATGTTGTACGCGGACTGACCGGGCAGGTGCTGCTCCAGGCGCCAGACGCGCTCCTGCACGAAGGACAGCGGCAGCTCGCCGGTGCGCGCGAGCGGCACGAGCGGAAGCTCCACGGAGACGGGGGCCTGCGGCGACTGACGCAGCAGGGGCACCAGACGCTCCGCGATGCCCGCGACAGTGGGCGCTTCGAAGAGGGCGGCGAGCGGCAGGTTCACGCCGAACGCGTCACGCACCTGGTTGAGCAGCTGCGCGGCCGTCAGCGAGTTGCCGCCAATCTCCAGGAAGTCGTCGTGGCGGCCGACGAACTCCAGGCCCAGTCGCGCGCGCCACAGCGCGGCCACGCGTTCCTCCACATCGCCACGAGGGGCATCGTCGCGCGCGGGCTGCGAGGGCAGGGGGGCAGCCTCGACAGGGGCCGGACTCGTGCTCGAAGCGGAGAGGGCAACGGCCTCCACGGCCTGTGTGGACATCACCACCGGAGACGGCGCCGCCACCGTGATGCGGCCTTGCGCCTTCTGCTCCACCCAGACGGTCTTCTCCTGGAAGACGTACGTGGGCAGGTGCAGCCGCAGGCGCTGCTCGTGCGAGTAGAACGCGCTCCAGGCCACGGGCACGCCCGCGGTCCACAGCTCGCCCACGGCCTGGAGCCAGCTCATCTGCTCCGTTGTCGTGCCACCCAGACGCAGCGACGGCAGGCCTCGGACTCGAGGCGCGCCGTCCTCCACCGCCATCAGGTTCGCGCGCACCAGCGGCGTCACGTCCTGACCGGGGCCCACCTCCAACATCACCGCGCAGCCTTCCTCCTGCAGCGTCTCCACCGCGCGGGTGAAGTGCACGGGCTTGCGCATCTGCTCGGTCCAGTAGCGCGGATCCGCCAGCTGCCCGGGCTGAGCCACCGTCCCCGTGAGGCTGGACACATACCGCACCGTCGGCTCTGTCCAGCGCAGCGTGCCCACCACGTGCGCCAGCTCCGGCATCAACGGCTCCACGTCCACCGAGTGGAACGCGTGCGGCGCCGGCATGCGCACCGCTCCGACCTTCTGGGCCTTGAGCTCGGCCTCCAGGCGCTCCACTTCCTCCACCGGACCGGACACCACGCAGCGGTCCGGCGTGTTCACCGCCGCCAACTCCAGCCGGCCCGACAGCAGCGGCTGGACCCGAGCCGCGGGCAGCGCCACCGCGAGCATCGCGCCCGGTGGCATGCGGTGCATCAGCTCACCGCGCGCCACCGCGAGGCGCATCGCGTCTTCCAGAGACAGCGCCCCCGCGACACACGCCGCCGCGTACTCGCCGAAGCTGTGCCCCAGCACCGCGTACGGCTTCACGCCCATGTCCTGCCACAGCCGCGCCAGTGACACCTGCACACTGAACAGCGCGGGCAGCGCCACGCGCGTGTCCGCCAGGGCCTCCGCGGACTCCGCCTCCGCACCGGCCTCAGGCGACAGCAGCCGCGACACGCGCTCCCGCAGCGGTGTCTCCAACAACGTGAGGCACGCGTCCAGGTGCTCTCGGAACCGGGGCGACGCCTCCGCCAACTCGCGCCCCATCGCGACCCGCTGCGCTCCCTGGCCAGAGAACACGAACGCCACGCGAGGCGCGCGCTTCTCGGTCTTCACCGCGACCACCGGCTTGCGGAGCTGGCGCACCAGATCCGCCGCGTCCTTCACCACGAGCACGTGACGGTATTCGAACGCCTTGCGGCCCACGGCGTGCGTGAACGCCAGGTCCGCCAACGCCTGCGCCTCCACGCCCTCCGCCACGTGCACATCCAGCTGCTGTGCCGCGGCCTGCAACGCCTCCAGCGAGCGCGCGGACAGTAGGACCAGCTGATGGGACCGCGAGGTGGGACCACTCCGCCGCAGGGGGGCTTCCTCGAGGACCGCGTGCGCGTTCGTGCCGCCAATGCCAAAGGAACTGACCGCGGCGAAGCGGGGTGTCTCACCGCGAGGCCACTGCCGCAGGGTGGTGTTGACGAAGAACGGTCCCGCGTCGAAGTCGATCTGCGGGTTGGCCTTCTCGAAGTGGAGGCTGGGGGGAATCTCCCCGTGGTGCAGAGACAGCGCGGCCTTCATCAGGCCCGCGAGGCCCGCGACCGTGTCCAGGTGGCCCACGTTCGTCTTCAGCGACGCCAGCGCGATGCTCCCCCGGTGCTCCGCGCCCAGGCCGTACGCGCGAGTCAGCGCCGCCACTTCAATCGGATCCCCCAGCGGTGTCGCGGTGCCGTGGGTCTCCACGTAACCCACGGCCTCCGGTGCCACGCCCGCGTTGGCCAGCGCCTGGGACACGACCGCCGCCTGGCCCTGCACGCTGGGCGCGGTGAAGCCGGACTTGTTCCGGCCGTCGTTGTTCAGCGCCGAGCCCCGGATGACGGCGTAGATGGAGTCCCCATCCCGCACCGCGTCCTCCAGGCGCTTGAGCACCACCGAGCCCACGCCGTTGCCGGACAGCGTGCCCCCCGCCTTCGCGTCGAACGCGCGGCAGTGGCCGTCCGGGGAGAAGATGAGCCCCTCCTCGTGCACGTAGCCCGTGCGCTGCGGCAGCGACAGCCGCATAGCGCCCGCGAGCGCCACGTCGGACTGGCCCGTCCTCAGGCTCTGGGCGGCCAGGTGCACCGCCACCAGGCCCGTGGAGCACGCGGTGTACAGCAGCACGCTTTCGCCCGTGAGCCCCAGCTTGAAGGACGCCTTCGTCGCCAGGCTCTCGTGCGTGGCGGTGCCGTGCAGCTCCATGAACGACGCCGCGTCCAGCGGCATCGCCTGCCGCACGGCGTCCGTGTACCCGGAGCCCGTGGCCCCCGCGTACAGCGAGATGGCCCCGGGGAAGCGCTCCGGGTCGATGCCCGCGTCCTCCAGCGCGGCCCATGCCGTCTGGAGGAAGAGCCGCTGCTGCGGATCCGTGAACTGCGCCTCGCGCATCGACATGTCGAAGAACGCGTGGTCGAACCGGTCCGCGCCGTCGATGACGCCCGCGGCTGGGACGAAGGCCGGCTGGTGCCACAGCTCCAGGCCCTCCGGCAGGACGGACAGGTGCTCCAGTTCCTCCGGGGCGAAGCGCGTGATGGACTCCACGCCTCCGCGCAGGTTGCTCCAGAACTCCGCCACCGTCATCGCGCCAGGGAAGCGGCCCGCCATACCGATGATGGCGATGGAGCCGGACTCGCCGGCCTTCGGTGCCTCGCGCGGACGGTGACCGGGAGCCTGGGGCACGGGCTGTACGGTGCCCGGGCCCTGCTGGGACTCACGCTCCAGCCGCTGGACGAACCCTTCGAGCGTGGGGTGTTCGAACAGCCACACCACGGGCACCTCGCGCTGGAGCTCCTCGCGCAGGCGCGCGGCCAGCCGCACCACGGTCAACGACGTGGCGCCCAGGTCCTCGAAGAAGTGGTCCTGCGCGCTCACGCGGTCCGTGCTCAGTTCGCGGGCGAAGACGGGCGCCAGGCGCTGCTCCAGCGGGTGCGTGGGCTCCACGAAGCGGCCCTGACGTCCGGTGGACGCGGCGTCCGGCGCGGGCAGTGCCTTGCGGTCCACCTTGCCGCTGGGGTTCAGGGGCAGGGTGTCCAGCATCACGAACACCGACGGCACCATGTACTCCGGCAGCCGCTGCCGCAGCGCCGCTCGCAGCGCGGACGCGTCCAGCACCTGCCCCGGGCCAGGCATCGCGTAGGCCACGAGCCGCTTGTCCCCGTGCACGTCCTCGCGCACCACCACCGCGGCGTCCTGCACCGCGGGCAGGTCGCGCAGGGCGGCCTCCACCTCCGCCAACTCGATGCGGAAGCCGCGCACCTTCACCTGCGTGTCGATGCGGCCCAGGAACTCCAGAGTGCCGTCCGGACGCCAACGGCCCATGTCTCCCGTGCGGTACAGCCGTGCGCCCGGCGTCGCGCCGTAGGCATCCGGCACGAAGCGCTCCGCCGTGAGGTCCGGCCGCGACACGTAGCCCCGGCCCACGCCGTCACCGCCGAGGAACAGTTCGCCCGGCACACCCACGGGCACCGGGCTCAGGCTCGCGTCCAGCACGTACACGGACGTGTTGGCGAGCGGTGCGCCAATCGACACCGTCGTGCCGACCTGTTCCAGCCGCTCCACCGTGAAGGCGGTGGCGACAATGGAGCCCTCGGAGGGCCCGTAGCCGTTGGTGAAGGGGATGCCCAGCGACTCCACCGCGCGGCGCACGTGCGGCGCGGAGACGATGTCGCCGCCCGTGTGCAGCTCGCGCAGCCGCCCGAGGATGTCCGGCCGGTGCTCCACCAACTGCGAGAAGAGACCGGAGGGCATGTGGATGAAGGTGACGCCGTGGCGCTCCACCACCCGGGCCAGCGTGTCCATGTCGCCCGCGGGCACGTGGCCCGGGAAGATGACGAGCCGGGTGCCATGCACCAGCGGCATCCACAGCTCCAGCACGGAGCCGTCGAAGGACACAGGCGCGAAGAGCAGCACCGTGTCGCGCATCCCGTAGTGCATGTACGGCGCGGCGTGCAGCACGCGCAGCAGGCCGCGATGCTCGACACCCACGCCCTTGGGCCGTCCGCCGCTGCCCGAGGTGAAGATGACGTAGGCCAGGTTGCGCGGCCCCACGCCCGTCTCCGGCGCGGTGACGGGCTGATCGGCCAGCTCCAGTTCCTCCAGGAACAGGCACGGCAGGGACGCGTCGGGCAGGTGCAGCCGGCCACGAAGCTCGCGCGTGGTGACGAGCAGGTGCGGCCGGGCATCCTCCAGCATGAAGCTCAGCCGCTGCGCGGGATACGACGCATCCAGCGGCACGTACGCGCCGCCAGCCTTCACGATGCCGAGCACCGTGACGACGAAGCCCACGGAGCGCTCCAGGCACAGCGCCACCAGCACATCCGGCCCCACGCCCTGGGCCCGCAGGACATGCGCGAGCTGATTGGCCCGGGCATCCAGCTGCGCGTACGTCAGCTGTTCATCCCCGTCCTCCACCGCGACGGCGTCCGGGCGCAGCGAGGCCTGCAGCGCGAAGCGCTCCGCGAGCGTGCTGTCGGAGGGATAGGGCAGGGCGGTGTCGTTCCACGCGACGAGCACCTGCTGGCGCTCCTCCGGCGTGAGCCACGGCAGCCGTGAGAGGGGCACGTCCGGCCCGGCGACCGCGGCCTCCAGCAGCACGAGCAGATGCCCGGCGAGCCGGGCCACGGTGTCGCGTTCGAAGAGGTCGGTGCTGTACTCGATGGAGCCGCGCAGTCCGTCCGGCGTCTCCGTGAGCAGCAGGCTCAGGTCGAAGTGCGCCGTGCCCGCGTCCACCTCCAGTGGCTCCATCCTCAGCCCTGGCGCATTGAACGCCTCGGCTGGAGCGTTCTGGAGCGCGAAGACCGCCTGAACCAGTGGCGTGCGGCCCAGGTCGCGAGGCACCTGGAGCTCCTCCACCAGCTTCTCGAACGGGAGGTCCTGGTGCTCGTAGGCCGCGAGCGTCGTGTCCCGCACCTGTCCCAGCAACGCTCGGAAGGACGTCTCCGGACGGACGCGTGCACGCAGCACCAGCGTGTTGACGAAGAAGCCGACCAGTCCTTCCACATCGCCGTGGGTGCGGCCCGCGATGGGAGCGCCGACGAGCAGATCCTCCTGCCGGCTGTAGCGGGACAGCAGCACCTGCCACGCGGCCAGCAGCGCCATGAACGGCGTGGCGCCTTCGCGCCGGGCGAGCCCCGCGAACCGGTCCGTCAGGCCGCGAGGCACGTGCACGGGCATCAGCGCGCCGTGAGGTGAACGCGTCGTGGGCCGAGGCTTGTCCGTGGGCAACTCCAGGACGCGAGGCGCACCGGCGAGCTGCTCCTTCCACCACGCCACTTCGTCCGCGAGCACGTCGCCCTGGAGCCAACCGCGCTGCCACGCGGCGAAGTCGGCGTACTGCACGGGCAGCTCCGGCAGCACCGGGGCCGAACCGGAAGCGAAGGCCGCGTAGGCCGTGGCCACCTCTCGCACCATCACGCTCAGGGACCAGCCGTCGGCGACGACGTGGTGCATGCCCAGGAGCAGCACGTGCTGCGTGGACGTCAGCCGCAGCAGGCGCGTGCGCAGCAGCGGCCCGGTGCCCAGGTCGAAGGGCCGGCCCGCCTCATCGCGCGCCACTTGCTGGACCGCCGATTCGGGGTCCGGCAGGTCGCCCAGGTCCGTCACGGGCAGCGCCCAGACCGGTGTCGGCTGGAGGGTCTGGACGGGGTCGCGGCCCTTCAGCGCGAGCGTGGTGCGCAGGGCTTCGTGGCGATCGACGAGGAGCTCCAGCGCGAGGCGCAGGGCCTCCACGTCCAGTGCGCCGTCCAGCCGCACGGCGCCCAGCAGGACGTAGGGCGTGGCACCGGGTTGGAGTTGTTCCATCACCCACAGCCGCTGCTGCGCGAAGGACAGGACCCGTTCGCCGTCGCGAGGCACCTTGCGGATCGCGGGCACGCGCGGGAGGCCGGTGCGCGAGAGGAGTTGGGCCTCCACCTGTTCGGTGACCTCGGCGACGGTGGCCCCGTCGAAGAGGCCTCGCAGGGGCAGTTCCACCTGGAACGTGGAGCGCACGCGGGACAGCAGCCTCGTGGCCAGCAGCGAGTGTCCGCCCAGGGCGAAGAAGTCATCGTGCACGCCCACCTTCGGCACCCGCAGCACGTCTCGGAACAGGTCCGCGATCCGCTGCTGGAAGGGCGTCATCCGCTGGGGCTTCGACGGCGCCAGGGCTGCCGGACGCGCGTCCGGAACAGGCAGGGCCTTGCGGTCCACCTTGCCGTTGGGGGACAGCGGCAGCGCGTTCAGCGCCACGAAGGCCGTGGGCACCATGTACTCCGGCAGCTTCGCCTTCAGCGCCTCGCGCAGGGCTTCCACCGTCACGCCCTGGCCCACCACATAGGCCACCAGGCGCTTGTCGCCGGGCGCGTCCTCGCGCACCACCACCACGGCTTCGCGCACGCCTTCGCACTGGCGCAGCGCCGACTCCACTTCGCCGGGCTCGATGCGGAACCCGCGCAGCTTCACCTGGAAGTCCAGGCGGCCCAGGTACTCGATGGTGCCGTCAGCGAGGACGCGGGCCCGGTCTCCCGTCCGGTAGAGCCTCGCTCCCGGAGGGCCAAACGGATCCGGGATGAACCGCTCCGCCGTCAGCGCGGGACGGCCCAGGTATCCCCGGCCCACCTGCGCGCCGCCGATGTGGAGTTCTCCCGCGATGCCCACCGGCACCGGCTGCGACGATGCATCCAGGACGTGGATCCGCGTGTTCGCCACCGGCCTGCCAATGGGCACGGAGCGCCGTCCGTCATGGCGCTCGCAGGTCCAGGCCGTCACTTCCACCGCGGCCTCCGTGGGGCCGTAGAGGTTGTGGAGGGGGACGCCCAGCCGCTCCAGGCAGCGGTCCTTCAGCTCCAGCGGCAGCGCTTCTCCGCTGCACACGACGCGGCGAAGCGCCGTGCAGCGCTCGAGCCCCGGCTCCTCCAGGAACACCTGGAGCATGGACGGCACGAAGTGCGCCGTCGTGATGCCCTCGCGAGCCATCAGGTCCACCAGGTATGCGGCGTCCTGGTGCCCACCCGGCTTCGCCACCACCAGCCGCGCGCCCGTCATCAGCGGCCAGAAGAACTCCCACACCGAGACGTCGAAGCTGAAGGGCGTCTTCTGCAACACGACGTCGCGGGACTCCAACCCGTAGGCGTCCTGCCCCCAGAGCAGCCGGTTGCGGATGCCCGCGTGGGTGTTCATCGCGCCCTTCGGGCGCCCCGTGCTGCCCGACGTGTAGATGACGTAGGCCAGGTGCTCGGCGCCCACGCCCGACTCCACGGGCTCCGGCGAAAGGGTCGCCACCTGGGGCCAGTCCGAGTCCAGGCAGAGCACCGGCGTGCTGCCCACCGACAACAACGGCCGCAGGTGCTGCTGCGTCAGCAACACCGCGACCGCCGAGTCCTCCACCAGGTACGTCCGCCGGTCCGCCGGCGAGGACGGATCGATGGGCACGTACGCGCCGCCCGCCTTGAGCACGCCCAGCAGCGCGATCACCAACTCCAGCGACCGCTCAGCGCAGATGCCCACGTGCACTTCCGGTCCCACGCCGCGCGCCCGCAGCGCACGTGCGAGCTGATTGGCCCGGCCGTCCAGCTCACGGTACGTCAGCCGCGCGCCCTCGAAGTCCACCGCGATGGCGTCCGGCGTGCGCGCCACCTGCGCCTCCACCAGCCCGTGCAGCGTGCCCTCCAGCGGGTAGTCGCGTGCGGTGGCATTCCAATCCACCAGCAACCGCCGCTGCTCCGCGTCATCCATCAGCGGCAGCAGGTGCACGGGTGTCGCCGCATCGCGGGCCACGGCCTCCAGCAGCACCTGGAAGTGGGTGGCGAAGCGCGCCGCCGCGTCCTCGGAGAAGAGGTCCCGGCTGTATTCGAGTGTTCCCTCCAGGCCGCCGTCGCTCGCGGTGAGCGACAGCAGGAGATCGAAGCGCGCGGTCTCCGTCGAGGTGTGCAGCCGCTCCACGCGGACGCCGGGCAGGGCCGGCGTGGACAGCGGCGCGTTCTGGAGAACGAACATCACCTGGAACAGCGAGGTTCGATCACCGCCGCGCGCCTGGGCCACGGCCTCCACGAGCCGCTCGTAGGGCACGTCCTGGTGCGCGTACGCGGCCAGGGAGGACTCGCGCACGCGACCCAGGAGCTCGGAGAAGCGAGGCGCTCCGTCCATGCGGGCGCGCAGCACCAGCGTGTTGAGGAACACACCGATGAGGGGCTCCAGCTCCGGCCGGGTGCGGTGGGCCACCGGCGTGCCCACGGCGAAGTCGTCCTGCCCGGAGTAGCGCGACAGCACGGCCTGGTACCCGGCCATCAGCACCATGAACAGCGTGGCGTCGCGGTCGCGGCCCACCTGTTCCAGCGAATGCACCAGGGACGCGGGCAGCGTGAAGACATGGCTGTCCCCACGCGTCGACCGGGTCCCGGGCTGTCCCTGCTCGGCGGGCAGGGTGAGCACGGGCACGTCCTTCAGGGACTCCTTGAGCGTGTCCAGCCGGGCCTGTGCCGTCTCGGAATCGTCCTGCTGGCGCTGCCATGCGGCGAAGTCCGCGGCCTGCACCTCCAGCGCCGGAAGTGGCGACGGACGTCCCGCCGCGAGCGCCGGGTAGAGGCTGGCCACCTCGTGCACGAGCACGCCCATGGACCAGCCATCCGTGACGATGTGGTGCATGCACAGGAGCAGCACGTGTTCGTCCGGGGACAGCCGGAGCAGCCGCGTGCGCAGCAACGGGCCGGTGCCCAGATCGAACGGCCGGGTCGCGTCCTCCCGCATGCGCTGTCGCAGGGTGGCGTCGCGCTCGGTGCCTTCGGGAAGGGACTCCACCGGCAGGGACCCGTCCGATGGCGGCGCGTGGATGCGCTGGAGCGGCTGGCCTTCACGTTCCTCGAACGTGGTGCGCAGCGGTTCGTGCCGGCGGACGATCTCCGCGAACGTGCGGCGCAGCACCTCCACGTCCAGGGGGCCGGAGAGCCGCAGGGCCAGGGGGATGTTGTAGAGGGCCTGGCCGGGCTCCATCCGATCCAGGAACCACATGCGCTGCTGCGCGAACGACAGCGGCAGCGCTTCATCCCGGGACACCGTGGGGATGGGGGCGGCGGGGTATCGGGAAGGGAGCGCTTCGATGCGCTCCGCGAGCCTTGCCACGGTGGGTGCGTCGAACAGCGCGCGCACGGGCAGGTCCACGCCGAACCGGGCGCTCACTCGGGTGACGAGCTGGGTGGCCAGCAGCGAATGCCCTCCGAGCGCGAAGAAGTCATCTTGCGCGCCCACGCGCTCCACGTTCAGCAGGTCCTGGAACAGCGCGGCCAGGTTCTCCTGGAGCGGTGTCAGCGGGCCCGAGTCCTCGGTGGCGACGGGGGCCGCGGGGGCGGGC
>NZ_RAWF01000266.1:0-13547 GCF_003612075.1 Corallococcus sp. CA041A | reverse complement strand
AAGAGACAGGGGCGGAGGGCCAGCAAACCGTTTTCGGAAAGGAGCCCGCCGAAATGTCGGACGCCGGTGGTAGGCATACGCACCAGGTAGGGGCGCCGGTTCGTTGATCCGGGGGTAAGGTCGTGAGAGAAGGTCGGGGATGGCGTTGACGCAGCAGGCGAAGACAGGCAAGGCGGCGGACGTGGTGCTGCCCGACGTGGACACGACTCCGGAAGTCGGAACGGGAGAGGCCCCCGCGGGTGCGCGGGAGATCGCTTCCCTGACCCCGATGATGCGCCAGTACCTGGAGGTGAAGGCGCTCCATCCGGACACGGTGCTCTTCTTCCGGCTGGGTGACTTCTACGAGATGTTCTTCGAGGACGCGGTGAAGGCCTCGGAGCTTCTCCAGATCACCCTCACGGCCCGGGCCAAGGGCGCGGACAAGATCCCCATGTGCGGGGTGCCGTACCACTCCTCGCGCCGGTACATCGCGAAGCTGGTGGAGCACGGCCTCAAGGTCGCCATCTGCGAGCAGGTGACGGAGCCGGGCGCGGGGCCGGGCATCGTGCAGCGGGAAGTCACGCGGGTCATCACCCCCGGCATGGTGCTGGACGACGAGGTGCTGGAGCCGCAGGCCAGCAACTTCCTCGCGGCCGTGTGCTGGGGGGAAGCGGGCTTCGGCGCGGCGCTGCTGGAGGCGTCCACCGGCGAGTTCTACACCTTCGAGGCGCAGGGCCTGTCGGAGCTGGTGGAGGGCCTGTCGCGCGTGGAGCCGCGCGAGCTGCTGGTGCCGCAGGGCATGCGGGACGCGCCGGAGGTGGTTCAGGTGTGCCAGCGGCTGTCGCGCGTGCCGGCCGTGGCGGAGAGCGAGGGCGCGGCCTTCGAGCACACCCGGGCCTCCGCGTTCCTGCGCTCGCACTTCAACGTGCAGTCGCTGTCCGCGTTCGGGTTGGACGGCTCGCCGCTGGCCACCGGGGCGGCCGGGGCCGCGCTGCGCTACCTCAAGGACACGCAGAAGACGCCCGCGGCGCACGTGGACCGGCTGTCGCGCCAGGAGCGCGCGGGCTGCCTGGTGATGGACGAGTCCTCGCGGGGCAACCTGGAGGTGCTCAAGAGCCTGCGCGACGGCGGCCGCAAGGGGTCGCTGCTGGGCGTGCTGGACAGGACGGCCACGGGCCTGGGCGCGCGGAAGCTGGCGCGCTGGCTGTCCGCGCCGCTGTGCTCGCTGCCGGAGATCGAAGCGCGGCTGGACGCGGTGGAGGAGCTGTCCGGCAAGAGCGTGTGGCGCGAGGAGCTGGTGGCCACCCTCAAGGAGGTGGGCGACCTGGAGCGGCTTTGCGGCCGGCTGTCGCTGGGCGCGGGCAACGCGAGGGATTTGCGCGCGTTGGGGCTGTCGCTGACGCAGCTGCCGAAGCTGGGCGCGGCGCTCGCGCGGTGTGACGCGTCGCTCTTGAAGTCGCTGTCCGGGCCGCTGGGGGCGCTGCCGGAGCTGGCGGACCTGCTGATGCGCGCGGTGACGGACGAGCCGCCGGTGATCATCCGCGAGGGCGGCTTCATCCGGCCGGGCTACCACGCGGAGCTGGATGACCTGGTGGCGCTGTCCACCACGGGCAAGGACTACCTGCTCAAGCTGGAGCAGCGGGAGAAGGACCGCACGGGCATCTCCTCGCTGAAGATCCGTTACAACAAGGTCTTCGGCTACTACCTGGAGGTGACGAAGGCGAACCTCCACGCGGTGCCCAAGGACTACATCCGCAAGCAGACCACGGTGGGCGCGGAGCGCTTCGTCACCGAGGAGCTGAAGGAGTACGAGGAGAAGGTCCTCACGGCGGAGGAGCGCCGCGTGGTGCTGGAGCTCCAGCTGTTCGAGGAGCTGCGCACGAAGGTCATCGCCGCGGCGCCGCGCATCCGTTCCGCGGCGGAGGCGGTGGCCACGGCGGACGCGCTGGTTTCGTTTGCCCGGTGCGCGGCGGAGTACGGCTACACGCGGCCCCAGGTGGACGCGGGCGAGGGGCTGACCATCACCGGCGGCCGGCACCCGGTGGTGGAGCGGATGCTGGGCGCGGGCGAGTCCTTCGTCCCCAACGACGTGCGGTTGGATCCAGAGGACGCGCAGCTCTTGGTCATCACCGGCCCGAACATGGCGGGCAAGAGCACGGTGATGCGGCAGGTGGCGCTGACGGCGCTGATGGCGCAGGCGGGCTCGTTCGTGCCGGCGAAGGCGGCGCGCATCGGCCTGTGCGACCGAATCTTCACGCGCGTGGGCGCGGCGGACAACCTGGCCCGAGGGCAGTCCACGTTCATGGTGGAGATGACGGAGACCAGCCACATCCTCCATCACGCCACCAGGAAGAGCCTGGTCATCCTGGATGAGATTGGCCGTGGCACGTCCACGTTCGACGGCTTGTCCATCGCGTGGGCGGTGGCGGAGCACATCCACGACAAGGTGGGCGCGCGCTCGCTCTTCGCCACGCACTACCACGAGCTGGTGGACCTGGCGCGCGAGCGGCCCCGGGTGAAGAACCTGTGCATCGCCGTGAAGGAGCAGGGCGGCAAGGTCATCTTCCTGCGCAAGCTGATTCCCGGCGGGGCCAGCCGCTCCTACGGCATCGAGGTCGCGAAGCTGGCGGGCCTGCCGCCGGAGGTGGTGTCGCGCGCCCGCGAGCTGCTCCAGAACCTGGAGTCCGGCGAGCTGGACGACGCGGGCCGTCCCCGCGTGGCGGTGCGCTCCACGAAGCGCGTGGCCCCGGTGAACGCGGGACAGCTGGGGCTGTTCGGTGGGGCTCCGCAGCCGGCTCCCGTGGCCGCGCCTCCCGAGCATGCGGAGGTGCTGGAGTCACTCCGGACCGCATCCATCGACCGGATGACGCCGCTGGACGCGCTCAACCTGCTGGCGAAGCTGAAGCAAACGTTGGGTACCTCCTGAGAGGCGGAGGGCGTCGCGCCGGTCATGAAGAACACCTGATAGATTCAGCATGGTGGACTTTTAAAGTTCAATAAGTGAAGACTCCCCGTGCGGCGCGCTCGCGCCCCTGCTCATGCCCGGAGGAGTCATGACCCCGTCCACCCCCGACCGCGGAGGTAGCACCCAGCCCGCGCGTCGCCAGCCTCCGCCGACGCCCGCGGCGCCGCGCTTCCTCTTCTGCGTCGATGGCATCCGTTACGAGGCCGTCCGCGAGCTGGTGCGGATGCAGACGGGGGAGCTGCTGATGTTGGCCCGTCGGAGACAGGAAGCAGACGACGCATTGTCGGGCCTCTGCCTCGTGCGCAGGCTGCCCAACCCCTCCACCTACCTGCGCCGCAAGCGGCTGGTGGAGGAGGTCCAGCTGGCTTTCCGCCTCAACCATCCCGGCATCGCCCAGGTCTACTTCCGGAAGGTGCACGAGGACTTCCTGCACGTCGTCATGGAGCACGTGGACGGGCCTTCGCTGGAGACGCTGGTCAGCGCGGGGGTTGCGCGCGGCAGGCCTGTCTCCGAGGCCTTCGGCCTCTACGTGGGCGCGGAGCTCGCGGAGGCGTTGCACCATGCACACGCGCTGACGGACGAGGAGGGCAGGCCGCTCGGCATCATCCACCGCGACGTCAATCCCCGGCACGTCTACGTGGGCGCGCACGGCGGAGTGAAGCTGACGAACTTCGGCGCGGCGTACTCGGTGATGGTGGGGCGCGAGGAGTCCCCCATGAACCTCGTCCGGGGGGACGTGGCCTATGCCTCGCCCGAGTACCTGGAAAAGCAGCCGCTGTCTCCGCGCTCCGACGTCTTCAGCCTGGGCGTGCTGCTGGTGGAGTTACTCACCGGCAAGCACCTCTTCGACGTGCAGGACGTGCACCTGGTCCCCACGGGACTGGCGCCCCTGCGGATTGAGATCCTCCCCTCCCTGCCGCTGACGCAGATGCGCATCCTGCTCGCGAGGTTCAGCCCTGCGGACGTCGAAGCGGCGGTCGCGGGGCTCTCGCCGGACGTGAAGGCGCTGCTGCACACGGCCCTGCGAGCCGACCCGACGGAGCGCTTCGCCACGGCGGCGGACCTGTGTGGCGCGCTCCGTGCCGCGTTGGCGGAACGGGACCCGGGCTATGGGCGCCACGAGGCTTCCGAAGAGGTGGCGCTCGTGCTGGCCGAGGGCAGTTGCCTGCGGGACGCGGTGGAGTTCGGCGAGGGTGGCCTCTTCCCTGAAGGACTGGAGGAGCACGAGTTCGGAGGACTGCCCCCGCGGAAGTAGCAGCCTTCAGCGGGTCAGGACGGTGGCGACATGAAGGAGCGCCTCCAGCTTCTCCGCGTCCAGCTTGCGCGCGAGGTAGAGCAGCCGCCGCAGGGCGGGGGTCTCGTCCTCACGCGGGCGCGGGCGCTGGCCCTTGCGGCCTCGCACCAGGGCGGTGAGGCCCAGCATGTCCTCCGGGGACACCTTCAGCTCCGTGCACAGCCGGTAGAGCGTTGGGACGCTGGGCAGCATCTTCCCGCGCTCCAGGCGGCTGTAGACGGTGGAGAGAAGGCCGACGCGGGGGCCTACCTCGGCTTGCGTCAGGCCCTGCTCTTCGCGGGCGGCACGGGCGGTTCTGCCGAGGGTGATGGCCAGTTCTTCATTCATGGGACCGGCTCGGGAGCAGGTGGAGGAGGATGCGCAGCTGGGGCATCCCTGGTGCCGCGCGAGGTTTATCAGACGACACCGGGCTGCTGGCAGCGTGCACGCCCGCGCGGAGAGGACGTCGCATGCGAGTGGCCCGAAGTTCCCGAGGAAGGACGTCATGAGGCCGCCACCCGCCATCCTGCCGCCCGGGGCCGAGGTGCTGGGCTACGCGGTGGAGTGCCAGCTGGGGCAGGGCGGCTTCGGCACGGTGTACCTCGCGCGCAACGCGGGCCAGCCCTTCGCCTTGAAGCTGCTGCACCTGCCCCGCGTGGGTGAGCGGGTGGAGCGGGAGGTCTCCATCCTCTTGAAGCTGCACCACCCCAACGTGGTGGGACTTCAGGGATACGGCTTGTGGCCGCCCGGGGCGCCGCAATTCGCCGTCATCGCCATGGAGTACGTGGACGGGCGCCGGCTGGACGTCTGGGCGGACGAAGAGAACCCCTCTGCGCGACAGGTGGCGCGCGTGGTGCTGGGCGTGGCGCGGGCGCTGGCGGCTTCGCACGCGGTGGGAGTGCTGCACCGGGATGTGAAGGAAGCCAACATCATGGTGCGGGCCTCGGACGGCGTGGCCAAGCTGCTGGACTTCGGCATCGGCGATTACGAGGGCGCGCGGGGGCTGACGGTGGACATCCTTCCGCCGGCGACGCCGGAGTACCGCGCCCCGGAGGCGTGGCGCTTCTTCCGGAAGCATGTCCACGTGCTCGGTGCCCGTTACGAGGCCGGGCCTCCGGACGATTTATGGGCAATGGGCCTGGTCCTCTACGCGCTGCTGACGGCACGGAAGCCTTTCGACGAGGCCGACGACCCCAGCTTCATCGAGGCCGTCATGAACCGCGAGCCGGTGGCGCCGCACGTGGAGAACGCACGGGTCCCCCGAGCGCTGAGCGATGTGTGCATGCGCCTGCTGGAGAAGACGCCGGAGACGCGCACGTTGAGCGCCCTGGCCGCCGTGACGGATTTGGAGCGGGTGCTGGCGGGCGCGGACGCGCAGTGGAACGTGCCGCTCTGCGATGCCTACGGTGAGGACAGCGCGACGACGGAAGGGGGCCGGGACAGCGAGGAACTGTGGCTGCGTGCGCCCCTGTACCGGCCCCGCCGGGGCAAGCGGGCAGCTCCGCCCGCCGCCGAAGCCGCGATGGCCGTCCCCCAACCCCTCGTGAAGGCGGCGCCGAAACCACGTGGGCGTTCGCGGGCGTGGACGACGGTTGCGCTGGTCCTGGTGCTGTTCGCAGCGGGGGCGACGCGGATGCTCTGGCCGTCCCGAATCGAGGGGGGCGACCCGGCCCGTCAGGAAGTAGCGGCTTCTTCCGAGTCGCCTCAAGCTGACCGCGCCGCGGCCCCCACCGGGCCGAAGGCCACCGCCGCGGCCGTCGCGCTCCCCGCGACGCTCCAGGAGGATTCAGCCACCGTGACGACGCCGCCGAAAGACACGCAGCCCCTTCAGCTCCCCCAGAAGCCCGCGAAGAAAGGACTGGGCGTCATGGCCCGTGCGGTGAGCACTGCGGCGGCTTGCACGGCGCTCGCGTGTCCTGGACCGCAGGTGCGCCAGCCTCCGCCGCCGGAGCCGTGTCCGATTGGAGCCGTGAAGGCCATGGCGAAGTGGGGGGTAGCCATTGGGGACACGACGCCAGTGCGCTTCGATTTGGGCGAGCCTCGGGTCATTTCAATTGGCGAGGGCCCTGTCGAAGTCCTCATCATTGGCGGAGGAAGGGGCCTGCCGGGCAGGACCGCCTTGTCCGGGCGGAGCATCGTGCGTGACCGCGTCTATGCTCGCCTCACCTGGGCGACGACGCCGCAGGGTGACAGCTTCCCTGTATGTTTTGATGTCCATGCTGAAGAGGGGCCGAGGGGGATCGTGCGAGAACCAGGCGATGACTCTCCGTCTCGCGCGCACATCTTCACGATTGCCACTGTGAAGGCGGTCGCTGAGTTCGAATAGCAACTCCAACGGAAAGATTGTCGAGTGCCTCCTTTTTCATGGGTCGTTCTCCTGGGGCTGCCTCTCATTGGGACCGCGGCGGTCGCGCAGCCAGAGGTTTCATCTTCAGTGCCAGGTTCGCGGCGCATTGAATTGAGTCCGGAGGGAACTGGGACCATCAGCGAAATCATGATCAGCCCGGGCCTTTCCACGATGCTTCTCTTCGACTCGGAGTTACAGCGGGAGAGCATTGAACTGGAAGGCCGACAACGCTTTTCGCTCGTAGACGTGGGGCAGGCCACCCTCAGGCTCATGCCCACGACGAGCGCCATACCGGGAGAACGGTTCAAGCTGATGGTGCGCTTCCGGGACGGTGCAGCGCCATCGACCGCGGTGTTCCTGCTGAAGGTGCATCCGGCGAAAGCAGAGGCCACCATCGAAGTCTACCGAGAACAGCGGACGATTGAGACGTACCAGCAGGAGATCCGGGATGCACGGGTGGAAATCTTCCGTTGCAAGGAGGAGCTGGCACGAATGGTGTCTGACCATGGGGCGCCAAGTGGATTGACGGGAATCCTCATCAATGACGGATTGAATCCGGATGGCGTGGCGGGGCAGGTCCTGACGAGGTCCGTCGCGATGACGGTGACCCGTGCATTGAAGCCGACCACAATCTACAGCTATCGCTCCAGCAAGCTGGCGGCTGTGGATGTCAGGATTGAGGTAGAGACTGGAACGCTGCCGTGGAGGGCGGAGGGGGCGACGCTCAAAGGCAGGTCCGGTGAGGAGTTGAAGATCCTTCGCGTGTGGCAAGCAAAGCCCATCCTGCCGGGGGGACCCGAAGGACGCGTGATCGTGGAGGCAGAGGCTCCGGCGGCCGAAGTCCACGGGCCCTTCTCGCTCAAGCTCTGGGAGGCAGATGGGCCTCGGAGCATCACGCTCGGGAATGTGACCTTCCCTTGAGCGCGGGCGGCCTGGTTCATGGCCGACCCTCCATTTCCCGGGATGCAACCCGGCCTGAATACACACCGACTCCATCGTGTCCGTGAGATTGGGAGCAATCGATGCTCTCTTCACGAAAAGGCAGACATGATGAGTCGCTTCAGACTTCCGTCGACATCTTCTGTAACAACCCTGCTGGCGGTGGCCGCTCTATCGGCCCCGTCACTGGCGCTGGCGGCGTCCACGACGGTGACGCTCACGCCCGTCGCGGACTCCTACGTCTCGCCGGACGGACCGGACTCGAATTTCGGGAACCATGGGACGTTCATCGTGAACCGGGGGTACGCCGAGGCCTACCTGCGGTTCGACTTGAGCAGTCTGCCCGCGAACGCGGTCATCACGGCCGCCAGCCTCAGCGCGCTGGCCTATGACGGCTACGCGTACGGGGGCGACGGCAACGTGTACACGTCCTTCGTCGCGAATGACTCGTGGCAAGAGATGGGCATCACCTGGAACAACCGGCCCGCACCGGCGGCGACCCCGGTGGGCGAGTGGTTCCTCTGGTACGACTTCACGCCGGAGGACAAGCGGGGCATCAACTCCAATGCCGCGCTCATCCCCGTGGTGCAGGGGGAGCTGGCGGGTGACAAGCAGGTGAGCTTCCGGCTGCACTCGCCGGGCTACAAGACGCGCTACCGCTCGCGTGAGGTCACCAACGCGGCCCAGCGTCCGGCGCTGACGCTCACCTATGAGTTGGGACCCGTCACCACGGTGCTGGAGCCGGAGGCGGATGCCTACGTCAACCACGACTACTGGGGGGAGTCCGACTGGAACTACGGAAGCGCGCAGGAGTTGGTCATCAACTACGGCTTCGACCGGAAGATCTTCCTGCGGTTCAACCTGGCCAGCATCCCCGCGGGGGCGGTCATCCAGTCCGTGAAGCTGTCCGCCACGGCGTTCTGGGGCGTTTCGCCCGGTGGCGATGGCAACGTCTACACGTACCTGGTGCCGGACAACAACTGGGGTGAGTACAGCATCACGTACAACAACCAGCCTGCGGCCACCGGTTCCCCCCTGGGTTGGTGGTGGCTCTGGTACCCCACCAACAACCCGTACTTCGACCAGGTGGGCGTCACGGAGGATACGAACTTCATCCCCGTTCTCCAGGCCGCCTCGGATGCCTCCGACCGGCGGGTCTCCTTCCGGCTCTCCAGCCCGTACTACCTCACGAGCTACTACTCGCGTGAGTCCCCGGACGCGTCGAAGCATCCCAAGCTGGAGGTGACGTACCTGCCGTAAGGCCGCGGGCCCTGTACTGAAGGGCAGGGCGCCCCCACGCAATCGCTTCCGTCCTCGTTCGCTACAGGAGCCAGGACGGAAGCGAGGGGGCTGTCTCCAGAACGGTGCTTCCGTCCGTCGCCCTGGGGAGGCGGTGGCGGACAGCGCGCCCACCGTGAACGTGGCGGCGGCTGGGCATCACCACTCCCGGGCCCCTACGACAACAGCACGAGGCCCCGCCATGCGGCCCACTTCCTGGCGCGGATGGAGCGCTGACGCGGGCGCGAATGCGGGTCCTTCGCTCGAGGTGAGCTAACCGGGATCGAGCGCCCAGGTTCCTGCCTCCCGGCGTTTCAATGCCTGCTGCGCTCCAAACGGGACCAGTCCCTGTCCCTTGGCCGCTTCCTCCAGGACTGCTTTGGCTTCGGCCGTCCGGTAGCGGAGCAGATGTGCGGCAGCCATCACACGCACGTCCATTCGCTCATGCTTGAGCAGCACTGCGAGAGCGTCACGTCCGACATTGCCGTGGGCCAGGAGCTTGTCGACGGCGGCACCGTACTTCCTGGCGTGCTTGTTCCCGGTCTTGGCGTCTCCCCGGAAGATGGCCTGGTTCTGCGCGACCACGTTCCGGGCAAACTGCGCGACAAGATCCTCCAACTTCATCACTAGAGCCCTTTCCCGATGTTCTCAATGGCCAGCAACCGAGCCCGCCCGGCCAAGCGATGTGCTCGCTTCCGTCCACGATGCCTCCCTCGTCACGCTATCCTTCGAGGGTACTCCCTTGTCGGGTGGGAGGATCCGGAGGCGCACATTTTCCATAGGGCGCCCTGGGGTGGACGATGCGGTTTTCATGTGTCGCAGTTCTAGGCTGTGTCTTGCTGCTGGCAGGCTGTGCTGGTGTGGAATCAGCTTCCGGAAGAGGAGGCTCGCGAGTCCTTCGACAGCGCGTGCCAGTTGGTACGGTCCTCATTGCTCCCTCCGGAAAGGTTTCACGGCAGGCCCTGGATATGGGCCTGCTGGACTTGGAGTCTTTTGAGGAGCTGCTGGTACGAGCCGGGTTGGAAGATCCAGACGAGCTTCCACTGCGCCGCAATCCCTTCACGCCGGACGACGCGGTGGAGGTGCTGGGCCGGTTGATGGAACAGCCAGTAACGCTTGGCACCTTTCCACCGCGCATGGCGGCAGGCTTCCTCTTGCAAGAGGTGCTGGAGCGAGGCGAGGTTTCTCGCGAGGAGTTGGCTCGGAGGGTGATGAGGATTTCTCGCGAGCAATTGGCGGTGCTCCGGCCGGATGGCTACCTCGCCTGGGCCCTGACCGGACGCACGCAGCAGAAGGTGGCGCCCATTGTGTGGCGGGACGGGGCCTTCCGCGCGAACGGCTTCGAACTGGGCCGCTTCTACAGCGGAAAGGATGGGGTCTTCCGCGCCGTGGACGCGCGGCTTCAGGCTTCGGACCGGCGGCCCCTAGCGGAGGTGTACGACGACGCGGACGTCATCAACCGCTCACTGGATGGGGCCGAGGACGCCTTTGCTGATCTGTACCATGCACTGGGGCACGCGCTTTCCCGCCCCATGGACAGCCTTGTTGGCTTGAGCAACCTGCCTGCCGGCCTGGCAGCTCTCATCTCGTCGTCGCCCGCATATTGGGAGCGCTTCCAGTACATGACGGAAGGAGAGCAGATTCGCGAGGTGGCGCGGCTGACGACGAGCATCTTCGCCACCTGGGGAGCGGCATCGGCGACGACACGCACGGTGACGGGCCTAGCGGCGGGGGCGGAGGCCACGGTGCCTGTGCTCGCGCTGTCCGCGGAGGGGGCACTGGCGCTGGAGCGCGTCGTTGTGCCAGTGGGGCATGCAGCGTCGGTGTTGAGCGCGGGGCCTGGGGCCGCGATCATCCTCCAGCGGGCCGGAGACGCGGCAGGATCAGGAGGCGGGAACGGAGGAGGTCCGCAGGAGGCTACGCCGCCGGGCGGCCCGAAAGGCTACTCGTCCTTCAAGTCGTTCAAGCGGGCCATGGGGCCAGCAGGAGAGGGTAAGGAGTGGCACCACATCGTGGAACAAACGAATGGGAACGTGGCGCGCTTTGGGCCGCAGGCGCTCCACAATACGGAGAACATCGTTCCGCTCGAGAAAGCACTTCATAACCTCGTGAGCGCGTTCTATTCGTCCAAACGTCCGTTCATCACCGGCTCGGAATCACTGACCGTGCGGCAGTGGCTGAGTGCTCAGACGCTTGAATCTCAACGGGCATTCGGCCTGCGCAGCATCGAAAACATCAAGAAGGGAATCTGGCGATGACGCCTGCGGCACTCGTCGATGAATTCGCCTCTCACGTTGAGGCGCAGACTGACGCGATCTTCCGGGGAGACTCCAAGACCGGTAACAAGCACGCGAAGAAGTACCAGGCCGCGATGAGGAAGCTTCGGGAGATCGGCGACGAAGGTCGCGAGGCACTCACGGTCCTGCTGAAGCACTCACGAATGGATGTTCGAGTCGCGGCAGCGGCATACCTGCTTCGCTACAGGACCCACGAAGCGAAGGCCGTCCTGGAGCATGCAGCGGGCGGCGAAGGGTTGGCGGCGTTCGAGGCCTCGGAGGTGCTGAAGCGCTGGGAGGAGGGGGCATGGAACCTGGATCCAGCCTGACAGGGAGCGAGCACTGACGCGGGCGCGAATCAAGCGCGAGCACCGCACGGCATGTGTGTTATTGAAAGACATGCCGACCCGCCTCGTGACGCTCCTGGGCATCCTGGTCCTTTCCGCCTGCGCGAATCCTCCCGGAGACAGCGGGGGACCGCCGGACGCGGGAGCGGGTGACTACGATCTCCCGTCCATCCCCTACACGGTGGACGCGGGCGCCCCCATCGACGCGCCCCCTGAATCCTGGACGTTCGTGCCCGTCTCCGACGCCCACTGCGCGAACGGGACGTCCACGGGCATGGCCGTCAACCTCACGGACCGCTCCAAGCGGGTCGTCGTCTTCCTCGCGGGCGGTGGCGCGTGCTGGGAGGCCGCCGCCTGCGCGTTGGGCACGGCCACGCACATCACCGACACGATGGGTGCGGATCCCGTGCTGGCCGAGGCCCGCGCGCCGGAACTCGCGGCGCTCTTCGACCGCGACGACGTCCGCAATCCCTTCCGCGACGCGAGCTTCGTCTACATCCCCTACTGCACGGGCGACCTCCACGCGGGCACCCGCATCCAGACGTATGACTGGTTCGGCCCCAAGAAGGTCGAACACGTCGGCGCCCGGAACATGGATGCGTACCTGCGACGGCTCCAGCCGACCTTCCCCCAGGCCGACCGCGTCTGGCTCACCGGCATCAGCGCGGGCGGCTACGGGGCGACGTTCCACGCGTGGCGCGTGCAGAAGGCCCTGCCCTGGGCGCGGGTGGACGTGCTGAATGATTCGGGGCTCATCATCAACACACAGGGGGATGGCCGCTACGGCACGATGCGCGCGAGCTGGGGCATGGAGTTCCCTCCCGGCTGCACCGGGTGCGACACGGGCTTGTCGGCGGTGCTGGGCGCGTCCGCGCGGCTGCTCCCCGCTCCCCGGCGCTACGGGATGCTCGGGTACCTCCAGGACGGCACCATCTCCCTCTACTTCGGACTGGAAGGCGCGCAGGTGCAGTCCGGCCTGGAGGCGGTCCGCGCTTCCGCGGCGCCGAACGTGAAGACCTTCTACCTGCCGGGCAATCCTCACGTGCTCCTCTCCCAGCCGGAAGCAGCGAACGGCGCGGGACTCACCGTGCGAGGGTGGATCCAACAGTTCGCGGCGGAGGATCCAGCCTGGGACCACGCCGGCCCCTGACGTGACGTTTCCCTGAGTCTCACGCCAACGTCGAGGAGCATCGCGGGGACGTGAGGGAGCATTGCTCACCTCCAGGTCCGCTTTGGCTTCGGCCGTCCGATAGTGGATCCCTTCTCGGGAGGCGTCGATGTTCGTGCGTCGGAGCTGGGCCGTCGTGTTGCTGCCGCTGTTATCCGGAGCGGGGTGGGCGGAGGAGCCTGCCGACTCCCAGGACTCTGAAGCGGTGGTGGACTCCCTCTTCACCGAGACGGATGGGTTCGTACCGCTCGAGCCTTCCGGTGAGGAGGGAGAGGCACAGCTCAAGGACGCTCCTCCGCGCCCCTCGCCGCCCGACTCAAGCCCGCGCTGGGCGAACCTCGTGAGCCTGGAGACCACGACGTTGGCGTTGCATTCGCGGGGGACGGTGGGACGAGACGAGGGCTTTCTGCAGGTGGCGCCGCGGTTGGTGGTCGCCAGACCCGGAGTGCTTCACCTCGGCCTGGGTGCCCCGGTGCGGCTGCGGATGTGGGGCGGTGGGGAAGGGGCCGGCCTCGTGCGGAAGGAGGACTGGGACACGCTGTCCGACTGGGGCCAGGTGGTGCGCATCCTCACGGTGGGAGGGGATGCCCCGAACTCGCTGTGGATGGGCGCCCTGGAGTCCTACACCCTGCTGTCCGGGCACCTGGTGCGTCGCTACAACAACCGAGGCAACCCCGACTACCACCCCGCCGGGGCGGTGGTGACGGGCCTGCTGGGACCTGTGTACGTGGAGGCCTTCGCCTCGGACGTGCTGGGTGCGCGGCTGATGGGAGCAGAAGTCGTCCTGGACGCGCAGCACCTTCTCTTCGGCCGCCCACGCAATCCCTTGCAGTACATGCTGTCGCTGTCCGCGGTGCATGACTGGGGGAAGGCCGGAGGGACATTGGAGCCGATGACGCTGGCCCACCTGGATGGGACGGTCATCCTCGTGCGGCACAGGAACCCCGAGGGCGGTTTCGAGTTGCAGGTGATGGG
>NZ_RAWF01000265.1:0-13697 GCF_003612075.1 Corallococcus sp. CA041A | reverse complement strand
CGTACGCCCCGCCGAGCCACGGCCCCAGGCCCGGCACCTCCACCGCCGCGAAGGGCACGGCCGCGAAGACGCGCGTCAGCACGAGGAGGAGCTCCGACGCCCAGGCGCCTGCCCACAGCACCGGCGTCGCCACGACCGGCGCCACGACGAAGAGCGCCGCGCCGCCCGCCGCGAGCCCGGTGAGCACGCCACACAAGGGCAGGGCGACGATGTTGGACACGAGCCCCGCCAGGCTCACCCTTCCGAACGCCGCCGCCACCACGGGCAGACCCACGAGCGTTGCCGCGCCGCTCGCGCACAACGTCTGCGCCACGGTCTCCCGTGCCTGGGCGGCCCACCGTTTCATTCTCCGGGGCTCGGAAGGAGACGGCCGATCCAGGGGAAGGGCCTCGCGCAGCGCGGGCGACAGCAGCCCCAGCCCCAGCACCGCGAGGAACGACAGCCGGAGCGACAGGTCCACGACACTGGAAGGCGTCCAGGCCACGAGCACCAGCGCCGCCAGCGACAAGCCATTCAGCCCATCCGCGCGCCGCCACAGCGACAGGCCCAGCAGCACCGCCGTGGCCATCACCGCCGAGCGCACCGCGGGCGCCTGGTTCCCCGTGAAGAGCACGTAGGCCCAGACGAAGGGCACCGCGGCCGGAGCCGCCCAGCGCCGTGCCTCCAGCGTCCGCCAGCGTCCACCCAGCCGCACCATCCCCAGCCTGAGCAGCGCGAGCGTCATCAGCGCGAGCGCCGCCACGTGAAGCCCACTGACGCTGAGCACATGCGCGAGCCCCGCCCGCGAGAACGCGTCCTCCCAGGAGGCATCCAGGTCCGCGCGCTGCCCGGCGGCCAGCGTGAGGAATAGCGCCGCCGCGTCCGCCGAGGGCGCGACCCCATGCACCGCCGTCGTCAGCCGTCCGCGCACGTCCTCCAGCGCGAGCCGCCACGAGGGGGCAGGGGAGAGCGCCAGCACGCGCCCCGGAACGAAGCCGCCCGTGAAGGCCACGCCCTGCCGCCGCCGCGCCGACGAGAAGTCCCGCTCGCCCGGATTCGAAGGCGGCGCATCCGGCACGAGCCGCGCTTCCACCCGCACGCGCTGCCCGGGGTGCAATTCCAGACTCTCACCTCGTCCGGAAAGGCTGACGCGGAAGCGGGCGGCGGCCGGAGGCTCCGGAATCAGCCCCGCACGGGCCACCGCGAGCCGCAATCGCACGGCGCCATCGAAGCGCTCCACGCGCTCCAATTCGCCCTCAAGGACCGCGCTGCCGCCTTCTTTCAGGGAGGGAGGGAGGTCGACCCGGGCCTCCAGGGCGGAAAGCCCTGCGCCTGTCAGGGCCAGCGCGCCGAGCACCGCCAGATGTGCTCCAGGCAAGGGGCCGAGCGCCACGCCCAACCCACCCAGGCAAAGCGCGCAGAGGAGAAATACCCCGGCGAAGCTCTCTGTTCCGGTTGCCCAGAGGGCGCCGAGCAAGAGGCTCAGCGCTGGAAAGAACAACGGACGCGTACCCAGGTCGCGCCACGAATAACGAACCAACACCCACCCCCACCCACCGCCCCGTCCGTCTCGCGGCGCTCACACCGAGCGACACCGCACACAAAACCGGACACCGTAGTGTGGCTGTCATCGGGTGGTCAAGGCGATTTCGTTGCCCGTGGATGTAGTTTGTGGTAGTAGTGGCGGGCGTGAAGGCCGGGGTCGAAGCTTTCTCCAAGGAGGCAGTTAGTGCAGACCAGCTTCAAGACTGGTGACAAGGCGGTTTATCCGGGCCAGGGCGTCGGTGAGGTGATGGGCATCGAGCACACCGAGGTCGCCGGGCAGCGCCAGTCGTTCTACGTGCTGCGCATCCTGGAGAACGGGATGCGGATCATGATCCCGATCAACAAGGTCGGATCGGTCGGCCTCCGGGAAATCATCAGCGAAGAGGACGTCAAGCAGGTCTATTCCATCCTCCGCGAGAAGGACATCTCCGTCGACTCCACCACGTGGAACCGCCGGTACCGCGAGTACATGGAGAAGATCAAGACGGGCTCCGTCTTCGAAATCGCCGAGGTGCTCCGCGACCTCTACCTGCTCAAGGGCGACAAGGACCTGTCGTTCGGCGAGCGCAAGATGCTCGATACGGCGCGCTCCCTGCTGATCAAGGAGCTGTCGCTGGCCAAGGACTGCACCGAGGAAGAGGTCGAGTCCGACCTGAAGAAGATCTTCAACCTCGCCTGAGTCCCCGCGTGACGCGAAGGCCCCAGTGGCTGTCGCGTTCGCACCCCGCGCCCCGGGTTCCCTCGATGGAATCCGGGGCGTCGTGTTTCTGGGGCCCGGCACGCGCCAGGCCCCGTGAGCCTCAAGGCGCCTGGGTGGCCAGTGCCGCCAGCTGTGAGTGGGCCTCGGCGTTGTCCGCGTCGTACTCGAGCGCGGCGGTGAAGGCCGCGCGGGCGTCGGCGAAGCGCTGGGCCTGAACGGCTTCCTGGCCCATGCGCACGTACAGCCCAACGAGCTGGCGGCGGAGGGCGACCCCCTGACGGCTCCAGCCCTGGGACAGCTCCTTGTCCGCCCGCACGGCGGCGCTGAGCGCATCGAGCGCCCGGGGACGGTCCTTCTGCGCCAGGGCGGTCCGGGCCGTGGCTTCGGCGGTCTGGAAGCGGGTGAGCTGTTGCACCAGGGGCGTGAGGTTCGCGCGCTTCGCCTGGGCCAACGCCCCGGCGACGTCACCAGATTCATAGCGAGCGAGGATGTCCGCGCGCTGGCGCTCGTCCGGAGGCCCCGCCTGTTCGGTCGAGGGCAGGGATTTCCGTCCGGACGCGGCAGCGACCTGGCCCGCGCTCGAAGAGAGCGTATGGGGTTCGCCCGCCTTCGCGGCCCCCGAGCCCTTCGCGACCTCCTGGGCGCTCGGAGCGGCGTTCCTCGATGTCGCCCCGGTGCTCGGATGCAGGCCGCGCGCGATGTCCGAGGCACTCGGAGACACCTGGCCCGATTGAGCCCTTCGCGAGATGTCCGAAGCGCTGAGGTCCTTCGCCGCTCCCAGGCTCCCGTGATTGGCATCCTTCGCGGGCGTCGCCGCCTCGATCTCCTGGGCTTCCTTCGCGGGCGCCGCTGGAGTCCTGGGGGGCTGAGCGGGCGCACCTTCCTCCGGAGCCCGCGCGGGATTCCGGTCCGCCGTACGCACGGCCACCACGCTGATCAACGCCGCGACCGCGGAGCCCACGACCGCCGCGGCCACCGCCACAGCGACCCCATTCCGCCGGCGCTTCGCCATGCGAGGCAGCAGCGGATCGAACGCCGTCCGGCTCACCGTCGGCCCGGCCCCTGAGCCGCGCAGCCGCAAGGTCGCGTTGCCCAGGCTCAGCTCGTCCCCAGGCTTGATCTCCACCTCGCCCTTGATGCGCAGGCGGTTGACGAAGGTGCCGTTCTGGCTGCCCAGGTCGCGCACCATGAAGACATTGCCCCGCCGGGTCAGCTGGGCATGGCGCCGGCTGATGGACGCATGCTGGAGCCGCAGGTCCGACGTGGAGGACCGCCCCATCGTGATGGAGCCCTGGCGCAGGGGCACGAGCTGCCCGGCACCCGGCCCGCGCTCCACGTACACGAACGCGGGCGTCAGGCCCGGATCCGAGTACTCCTTCGCCCAGTCATACCGGGGAGACAGCTCGCGGTCCGACCGGGCGCGCTCGCCCGGGCCTCGCCGCTTCGCCTTCCGGGGGCCTGCCGGATACTGGGGCACGCGCTGCGGGCGAGGATCATCCGCCTGAAGGGGGGCCACCTCGTCGTCGTCGAACGGGAGCTCCTCCGACGGGTCATCCGACGACGCCTGCTGCCCCGGAGGGCGGGGAGGGCGCGGCGGACGCTTCGGATTCGGCGGAGCCATGCGGCGATTCTCCCTATCCGACGCTTCCAACGCCAAGTGCTGGCCTGTGTGGGACCCGGGATCCTAGAGTGTGTATCGCGTTGCGCAAGTGCCGCGCCCGCCCTGTTCCCAAAGGAGGACCCTCCACCGTGGCCCCCTCATCCATCCGGCTCTTCAACACGATGTCCATGCAGAAGGAGCCGCTGGAGCCGCTCGTGCCCGGCGAAGTGAAGGTCTACGTCTGTGGGCCTACGGTCTACAGCTACATCCATATCGGGAATGCACGCACCTTCACGTCGTTCGACGTGGTGGTCCGATACCTGCGCTACCGGGGCTTCAAGGTGACGTACGTGCGCAACTACACGGACGTCGACGACAAGATCATCAAGGCCGCGCACGAGACGGGCGAGGCGCCCGTGGACCTGGCCTCGCGCTTCGTGGAGGCCTTCCGCGAGGACGCCCGCGCGCTGCACCTGCGCGAACCGGACGTGTCCCCGCGCGTGAGCGAGACCATCCCGGAGATCGTCGCCATCATCCAGACGCTCGTGGACAAGGGCTACGCCTACGAGGCGAAGGGCGACGTGTACTTCGCCGTCGACAAGGACGAGGACTACGCGAAGCTGTCCAAGCGCCACCTGGACGACCTGTGCCAGGGCGAGCGCGTGCATCCCGGCGACCTCAAGCGCCAGCCGCTGGATTTCGCGCTGTGGAAGACGGCGAAGCCCGGTGAGCCGTCGTGGGACAGCCCCTGGGGCAAGGGCCGTCCGGGCTGGCACATCGAGTGCTCCGCGATGAGCGAGAAGTTCCTGGGCCGCACGTTCGACATCCACGGCGGGGCGTTGGACCTCATCTTCCCCCACCACGAGAACGAGATCGCCCAGAGCGAGTCCGCCACCGGCCAGACGATGGCGAAGTACTGGATGCACTGCGGCTTCCTGGACCTGGAAGGCGCGAAGATGTCCAAGTCGCTGGGCAACGTGGTGCGCCTGCGCGACGCGCTCGCCAAGGTGGACGCGGAGGCCCTGCGCTTCTTCTTCCTCTCCACGCACTACCGCCACCCGCTCAACTTCGGGGAGAAGGCGCTCCAGGACGCGGAAGGGCGCATGGAGTACTTCTACGAAACGCTGCGCAAGGTGGACGAGCGCGTGGCGGGCAAGGACTTCGGCAAGGGCCCGCTGCACGGCGACCCCGCGCGCTTCCTCACGGAGTTCGAGTCCGCCATGGACGACGACTTCAACACCGCGAGCGCGCTGGGCGCGCTGTCCGGGCTCTTCGGCTTCATGAACGAGCTCACCGACAAGCCGCCCGTGAAGGACAAGCCGCTGGTGGGCCGCACGCTCCAGGCGCTGCGCGAGCAGGTGCGCGAGACGTCCCGCGTCCTGGGCGTCTTCGAGGACGACCCGGGCGAGTGGCTCCTGCGCCGTCGCGACCGCGCGGTGCGTGAGCGCGGCATCGACGTGGCGGAGGTGGAGCGCCTGCTCTCCGAGCGGACCGCCGCGCGCGCCGCGAAGGACTTCGCGAAGGCGGACGAGGTGCGAGGCGCCCTCAAGACCCTGGGCGTGGACATCATGGACACGCCTGCCGGGACCTCCTGGAAGGTGGCGGCGCCCGCCTCCTGAAAACCCGCTGGGGGGCGCCCGTGCGGCCATGCTACGCACGGGCCCATGAGGCTCCTCCCCGCGCTGTTCGTCTCGCTGTGCTCCCTGGGCTCGGTGCCCGTCCTGGCGGCGGGCGCGCCCTCTGTCACGCCGCAGGAGAAGACGGCCGAACAGGCCATCACGGCGGACCTCCTGCGCGCGCACGTGCGCTTCCTCGCGAGCGACCTGCTGGAAGGCCGCGGCCCCGGCACGCGCGGCGACGCGCTGGCGCAGGAGTACATCGCCACGCAGTTCGAGGGCCTGGGCCTCAAGCCGGGCGCGGAGGACGGCAGCTACCTCCAGCGCTTCGACCTGATGGGCATCCACAGCCGCCCGGGCACCATGACCTTCCAGGCGAAGGAGGGCCGCGTGGAGCTCCAGCCGCGCGAGGACTTCATCGCCGTGTCCGGCGTGCAGGCCCCGGAGGCGAAGCTGGACGCGTCAGAGCTGGTGTTCGTGGGCTACGGCATCGTCGCGCCTGAGTACCAGTGGGACGACTTCAAGGGCGCGGACCTGAAGGGCAAGACGCTGGTCATCCTCAACAATGATCCGGAGGACGACCCGCGCCTCTTCGGCGGCAAGGCGCGCCTCTGGTACGGCCGCTGGGACTACAAATACGAGCAGGCGGCGAAGACGGGCGCGGCGGGCGCCATCATCATCCACACCACGCCCAGCGCGGGCTATCCGTGGCAGGTGGTGCGCACGTCGTGGACCGGAGAGCAGTTCGAACTGCCCGCGGGCGACGGGCCCCGCCTCCAGGTGAAGGCGTGGACGACCGAGGACGCCACGAAGCAGGTGATGAAGCTCGCGGGGCAGGACCTGGACGCGCTGCGAGCCTCCGCCCAGAAGCGCGACTTCCGCCCGGTGCCGCTGGGCGTGACGCTGTCCCTGCGCCTCTCCAACGAGGTGCGCCGCCGGCCCACCGCGAACGTGCTGGGCCTGCTCCCTGGCAGCGACCCCACGCTGGCGAAGGAAGTGGTGCTCTACAGCGCGCACCATGATCACCTGGGCAAGAAGGACGACGGCAAGCCCGGTGAGGACGTCATCTACAACGGCGCCCTGGACAACGCGGCCGGCGTCGCCTCGATGCTGTCCGTGGCCCGCGCCTTCACCTCGCTGCCCACGCCGCCGCGCCGCTCCATCCTCTTCGCCGCGGTGGCCGCGGAGGAGTACGGCCTGCTGGGCTCCGCGTACCTCGCGGCGCATCCTCCCGTGCCCTCGGGCCGCATCGCCGCGAACATCAACGTGGACGGTGGCAACGTGCTGGGCCGCACGCGCGACATCACCGTCATCGGCCTGGGCAAGTCCTCCCTGGACACCTTCGTCACCGCGATGGCGAAGACGCAGGGCCGCACGGTGAAGGCGGATCAGCTCTCCGACCGCGGGTTCTTCTACCGCTCGGATCAATTCAACTTCGCGCGGCAGGGCATCCCCGCCGCCTACTTCGGCAGCGGCATGGACTTCATTGGCCGGCCGGAGGGCTGGGGCAAGGCGCAGCGCGGCCAGTGGGAGGCGAAGCACTACCACCAGCCCTCCGACGAGGTCCGCCCGGAGTGGGACCTGTCCGGCGCCGTGGAGGACACCCGGCTGTTCTTCCTCGTGGGCGCCCAGGTGGCGAAGGCCCCGCGGATGCCCGTGTGGAACAAGGGGGACGAGTTCGAGGCCGCTCGCCTGAAGTCCCTGGAGGCACTGAAGGCCCCGGCCGTGAAGTAGGCGGGCGCCCCGTCCTTTGTCGGACGGACGTGCACGAAGGTTCAGTACACAAGCAGCGGGGATGTTAGATCTGTCCCCTATGCCGGAGTTCGAACTCGTCAGTGAGCACAAGCCAGAAGGCGACCAGCCCAGGGCCATCGGGGAGCTGACCGAGGGCCTGCTTCGCGGCGACCGCTACCAGACCCTCCTGGGCGTCACCGGCTCGGGAAAGACGTTCACGATGGCGAACCTCATCGCCAACGTGCAGCGGCCCGCGCTGGTCATCGCGCACAACAAGACGCTGGCGGCGCAGCTATACGGCGAGTTCAAGTCGCTCTTCCCCAGCAACGCCGTCGAGTACTTCGTCTCGTACTACGACTACTACCAGCCCGAGGCCTACGTCCCGTCGACGGACACCTTCATCGAGAAGGACTCGTCCATCAACGACAACATCGAACGGATGCGCCACTCGGCGACGCACAGCCTGCGCACCCGCAGCGACGTCATCATCGTGGCCAGCGTGTCCTGCATCTACGGCCTGGGCGCCGCGCGCAGCTACGTGGACCTGGCCATCCGCGCCAGCGTGGGCGAGGACATGGGCCGCGACGGCTTCATGCGCAAGCTGGTGGAGGCCCAGTACGAGCGCAACGATCTGGACTTCCACCGCGGCACCTTCCGCGCCCGCGGCGACACCGTGGAGGTATTCCCCGCCTACGAGGAAGAGCGCGCCGTGCGCGTCAGCTTCTTCGGCGACGAGGTGGAGCGCATCACCGAGTTCGACCCGCTGCGCGGCCAGACCCTGGGCCAGCTGGAGAAGATCGTCATCTTCCCCGCCAGCCACTACGTCGCGGGCCCCGAAGCGCGGCAGAACGCCATGCGCACCATCCGCGACGAGCTTTCCGAACAGCTCCAGAAGTTCAAGGCGGAGGGCAAGCTGCTGGAGGCGCAGCGGCTGGAGCAGCGCACCATGTTCGACCTGGAGATGATCGAACAGGTCGGCTACTGCAACGGCATCGAGAACTACTCGCGCCACTTCACCGGGCGCGCGCCGGGTGAGTCGGCCCCGTGCCTCATCGACTACTTCCCGCGCGACCTGCTGGTGCTCATCGACGAGAGCCACCAGACGGTGTCCCAGATTGGCGCCATGTACCGCGGCGACCGCGCTCGCAAGGAGACGCTGGTCAACTTCGGCTTCCGCATGCCCAGCGCGCTGGACAATCGGCCGCTGAAGTTCGTCGAGTTCGAGGAGATGGTCCCCCAGGCCGTCTTCGTCTCCGCGACCCCCGCCGAGTACGAGCTGCAGAAGTCCAAGGGCGTGGTGGTGGAGCAGATCATCCGCCCCACCGGCCTCACCGACCCGGAGGTGGAGACGCGCCCCGCCGGCAACCAGGTGGACGACCTGCTGGAAGAGGTCCGCGTGCGCGTGTCGCGCAAGGAGCGCGTGCTGGTGACGACGCTCACCAAGCGCATGGCGGAGGACCTCACCGAGTACTACAGCGACGTGGGCGTGAAGGTCCGCTACCTGCACTCGGACATCGACGCCATCCAGCGCATGGCCATCATCCGCGACCTGCGCCGGGGCGAGTTCGACGTGCTCGTGGGCATCAACCTGCTGCGTGAGGGCCTGGACATCCCGGAGGTGTCGCTCGTGGCCATCCTGGACGCCGACAAGGAAGGCTTCCTGCGCAGCCACGTGTCGCTCATCCAGACCATTGGCCGTGCGGCGCGCAACGTGAACGGGCGCGTCATCATGTATTCGGACCAGATGACCGACTCCATGAAGCGCGCCATGGAGGAGACCGCGCGCCGCCGCGACATCCAGCGCGCGTACAACCTGGAGCACGGCATCACGCCGCGGTCCGTGAAGAGCAACATCACCGACTTCACGGAGAACATCCCGGACTACGACGCGGGCGCGGGCGCGCTGCCCATGGCGGCCGAAGGCGAGAACGACCTGCTGGAGCCCAAGGAGATCCAGCGCCTCATCAAGGAGTTCAGCGCCGACATGCTCAAGGCCGCGGACGAGATGCAGTTCGAGAAGGCCGCCGAGTTCCGCGACCGCGTCCAGCTGCTCAAGGACATGGACCTGGGGCTCAAGCCCGCTTCTCGCTCGCTCTTGCGCGCGCCGCCCAAGGCGGTGGACCAGCCCGGCACCACGCCCAAGAAGGGGCGGGGACGCGGACGTCCGTCCTCGTCGGGTGGCAGTTCTTCTGGCGCGTCCGGGGCGTCCAAGCCCTCGGCCCGTTCGCGGTCACGCAAGAACTAGCGAGGCCCGCCATGGACATCCGGCTGCAGGAGAAGCTGGACGCGCTGCCCACCGAGCCCGGCGTGTACCTGATGAAGGACAAGCGCGGGACCATCATCTACGTGGGCAAGGCCATCAACCTGCGCAGCCGCGTGCGCAGCTACTTCAACCGCTCCGGAGACACCCGCGTCTTCGTGTCCCTGCTGGACACGATGCTGGGCGACCTGGAGACGGTGCTCGTCCACAACGAGAAGGAGGCACTGCTTCTTGAAAACGAGCTGATCAAGAAGCACAAGCCGCGCTTCAACGTCCTGCTCAAGGACGACAAGCAGTTCATCTCCCTGCGCCTGGACCGCGCCCAGTCGTTCCCCCGGCTGGAGGTGGTGCGCAAGTACGAGAAGGACGGCGCGCGCTACTTCGGCCCGTACTCCAGCGCGGGCGCCATCCGCGAAACGCTGCGCCTCATCAACCGCTTCTTCCGCCTGCGCACCTGCACGGACCACGTGCTCGCCAACCGCAAGCGGCCGTGCCTGCTGCATCAAATCGGACGGTGTCCGGCCCCGTGCGTCTACCCGGTGCCCCCGGAGGACTACCGCAAGAGCGTGGACGAGGTGGCCATGTTCCTGGAGGGCAAGGCGGGGCAGCTCATCGAAGGGCTGCGCGCGCGGATGAAGCGCGCGTCCATGGAGCTGAAGTTCGAGGAGGCCGCGCGGGTGCGTGACCAACTGCTCGCCATCGAGCGCAGCCTGGAGCGCCAGAAGGTGGCCACCACGGACTTCAAGGACCAGGACGTGTTCGCCCTGTTCCGCGAGGGCGACCGCATCCTGTTCTACGTGCTGCACGTGCGGCAGGGCCGGCTCAACGGCGGCCAGGCCTTCCCCTTTGGCAGCCAGGAGTTCCCGGACGACGAGCTGCTCGCCTCGTTCGTGAACCTCTACTACGACCAGGGCGGCTTCGTGCCGGAGGAGATCCTGCTGCCCCTGGAGCCCGGCGACGGCACCGACGGCCTGGAGGCCCTGCTCACGGAGCGCAAGGGCGAGCGCGTGCGCGTCTTCGTCCCCAAGCGCGGGGAGAAGCATGAGCTGGTGAACATGGCGGTGAAGAACGCGGAGCAGGCGTTCGTGGAGCGCAAGCGCACCAAGGACGAAACGGACACGGTCCTGTCCCGGCTCCAGTCCAAGCTGGGCCTGCGCAACTTCCCGCGTCGCATGGAGTGCTTCGACATCTCCCACTTCCAGAGTTCTTCCATCGTAGCCTCACAGGTGGCCGTGACGGATGGGGAGACGGACAAGTCGCGCTACCGCAAATACAAGATCAAATCGGTGGAGAAGCAGGACGACTTCGCCAGCATGTACGAGGTCATCACCCGCCGGCTCAAGCGCGGCCTGGAGGACAACGAACTGCCGGACCTGCTCGTCATCGACGGCGGCAAGGGTCAGCTCGCCAGCGCGCACGCGGCCATGAAGGACCTGGGCGTGGAGGGCGTGGACGTGGTGGGCCTGGCCAAGAGCCGCGATCAAGAAGTTTTTGACCGGGACGCGGAGAGCGCGAAGAGTCCCGAGCGCGTCTTCGTCCTGGGTCGCAAGGATCCCATCGTCCTGCCGCAGAATTCAGCGGAAATGTTCATGCTGACGCGCATGCGGGATGAGGCGCACCGCTTCGCCATCACCTTCCAGGGCAAATCCATGCGCAAGAGTTCCTTGCGTTCCGCGCTGGAGGACATCCCCGGCGTGGGGGAAGGCCGGCGGAAGATGTTGCTGCGCCACTTCGGTTCTCTCAAGCGGGTGGGCGAGGCCAGCATCGAGGAGCTGACCGAGGTCGTGGGCCCGGCGATGGCCGAGCGCGTCCACGCGGGTCTGCATGGCGACCCCGAGGACGACACCGAGGACCCGGTGCGCGAGGCGTCCCTGGATGACGCTTCCGAACCCGTGCACGAAAAAGCGGATGGAGGGTCGCCACCCGGTGCGGCATGATTAAGTTCCGCTTCGGACGCCGGGGGGACTGGCCGCTGGAACCCGCGACGTTCCTAGGGTTTTTCATTGCGACCATGCTCCGCGCTGATTTATAGCGGTTGAAGATCCGAGCACGTTTGAAGAGGACGAGGGACCGACATGAGGCTGTATCCGAAGGTGATCCCGATCATCTCGCGCGAGGCCATTCAGCAGCTCATGCAGGACGGGGACATCGAGGTGGAGCCGATGCGCGTGGCCGACGCCGAGATGGATCTCTCCGCCATCATGCGCGAGTACCTCGCCAACGAAGAGCGTGTGAACCAGGCGACGCGCGAGGCCCTGGAGCGTCGGGGATATGACTACTCCAAGTTCAACCAGGTGAAGCGCGAGATGGCGGACGTGCGCGGCTTCAAGATGGGGGACGAGGGCATCGAGTACGTCATCAACCAGATGATTGAGTTCCTCCTCATCAGCCGGAACGTCGAGGAGGTCTACTCCCCCGACAACGTGCTGCGTCAGAAGATGTTCCAGGGCATGAAGAAGCACCTGGACGTCGACGACGAGATCGACCGGGAGGCCCGCTCGCGGCTGAAGCACCTGCAGGAAGGCACGAGCGCCTTCGACATCGAGTACAACAAGACGGTCGAGCAGATCCGCCGCGCCCGCGGTCTGATTTAGTCCCGGGGCGTGCCACGGCCCGCTCCGCTGCCTACCTTCAAGTTCAAGGGAGGCAGCGTCGATGGCGGGTTCAATCACGAGCATCTTGCTGTCCGGTGTCCTGGCGGCGGCGCCAGGGAGCGACGGGTTCACGTTCGAGGGCCGGGAGGCCAGCGCGAGGACCGAGCGGCCGGACGGTTACTTCTTTGAAGGTCCCCTACCGTTCAACGACTTGACCGAGCGGGGCACGGGGCAGGCGTCGTTCTCCGTGCGGGATCGAGTCGGCATGCCGAACGCGACCTTCGGCGACAAGGCGCAGCTCTCCGCGAGCCTGCGCGTGGGTGGCACCGAGTACCGCGTGGAGCTGACGCAGACGGGCTTCCCGCCAGTGCAGGCGATGTCGCCGGTGCCCGCCGGGCCGCTCCCCCCACCGCCGCCGCACCTCATCGAGGGCGGGGTGCTGATGGGTACGCCCATCTACGGCGAAACAGGCATTGGCTGGCGCGCCACGACGCGCGCGCACGCGGCGATGGCCGTCTGGGGCATTGGCAGCGTGTGGCGCAACGGGACGCTGCTGACGGACTCGGCGCTGGTGCACGCGGCGGCGTTGGACGCGGGCACGTTCTCGGATGACGACACGACGCGGCTGTTGCGCGAAGCGCGGCCCGGGGACACGGAGCTGGTGGTGGTGGTGTGGAACCTGCCGCCGCAGGCGGAGCCGCGCGGGTTCATCCAGTTCCTGTTCGACAACGTGTCCATCGAAGTGGAGGGGACGCGGGTGCCGTCGCTGGCGGTGGTGCCCACGACAGGGGAGATGCCCTCGTCGCTCGCGACGCTGACGCCGGTGGCGCCCACGGCGTTCCCGGCGGCGGTGGCGCCCATGTCCGCGCCACGCTTCGCGCAGGGCACGGGCGGCAGCGGCACGGTGGGGACGACGGGTGTCGCGACCACGGCGGGGCCGGGGACCGGCGCGGTGATTCCGGAGGTGGGCGCGGCGGGGACGACGACGGTCATCCTGCCTTCGGCGCCCGCACTGCCTTCGGAAGCGCCTTCGACGTACAGCGGGTCGTTCGCGCCCTCGGCGCCCACCAATCCGCCCTCGGTGGTGTCGGGAGTTACGCCGGGCTCCGCGGCCCCGGTGGGGCAGGGGACGTTCGCCACGCCGCCGACGGTGGCGGGCGTGTCCGTGGGGGGCTTCACCGCGCCGCAGATGTCCGCGCCGGACTTCAACAACTTCGTGGGCACCAGCCAGGTGAGCCCGGGCATCCTCGCCACGGTTCCACCGCTGTCGCAGTCCGCCAGCACGCCGGCGTCGCCCATCCTGGGGACGCCCGCGCCGCTCAACACCGGAACGCCCGGGCCGCTCCTGGGGACGCCCGCGCCGCTCAATTCCTCGCCGAGCATCGCGTTGCCGGCCACCCCGTCCCCGGCCAACGCCGCGCCCGCCACGGCTCCCGCGGCGGCCCCGGCACCGGCGGGTGGTGCCGCGGGGCCCGCGCCCTGAGGGAGTGTCGCGACGCCGCCGTGACCTGCCCGCCCGATGCGATTCAAACCTGTCCGACAGGAGGGTTGCGCGGAATAAGCAATCTGATGGGTCCTGTAGAAGGGAGATGACGTCAGAAGAGGGAGCCTCCTGCTCGTCTGCGGAGCAGCGGAGCAGACGCCGCGTCGCCAAGGACCCGACGCCGCG